>JAJRTI010000076.1 GCA_024278415.1 Planctomycetota bacterium
CTTTCTGAGTGCCACCAGATTCATCTGGTGGTGAGCATGGCACTCGATTCAACTCGATGAGGAGCCTGCTTCAGCAGGACTTCTCTTGCTGCCGCAAGCGAATCGAGAAGCCGCGCTAAAGCGCGCTCCAGCCAATGAAGCGAAGGCTTGGTGTCCACCACGTGAACGTGGTGGCAAGGCAGAGAGCCAGCTCAAGCTGGCTGAATCCCGGTACTCCAGCAGAACGATCGAGATGACCACACGTGCCGCGCTTTGCCTTAAGTTAATGGCATTGGGTGGGGGCCATCGAGGTAAGACCACTCTTGGCGCCCCGCAGGAGTGCGCCGGGCCCGGTCTGCCGTGTGGGACAGGGCCGCCCAAAACCACCCAGGACTCAACTCTAGGACAAGCCTCCACTATGAAAGCCCAACCTCGTGTCATCCTGTGCATCGCGGCAGTTGCGCTGTGCTGCGGCGCCGTCGGGTGCGCCGCCTTCCGAAGGGGCCCCGCGGCCGAACACCGGCGGCGTATCAAGGAACTGACCTGGGGGCCGAAGTATGCGGAGAAGACCCTCAACCGGTGGCGGCCCGGGCCGGAATCTCAGACAAGACCGCTGCCCGCGATTTGGCGCCCTCGGATGAACATCCTCGGCGACTGGGTCGCTGGCGAAACCACTGGTTTTGCCCGGCTCACCATCAGCCGTGAGCCGAGCGGCCTCTACGCGATCGTGCTGCGAACGGGCGGAGGCCGTGTGGGCTGCGCGTTCGGCCGGGCCGGGGTCATGCGCAAGGGCGCGCTCATGCTCAGTCGGCCGCTTTGTGAATACAGCCGCGTTCCGTTCCACAAGCTCTATCCTGTGGTCGTCGACGGGACGCATTACCTTGTGCGGGGCAGCCAGGTCCATGAACTCAACGCGGTCGTGACCGCTGACGGCCGACTCAAACAGGATCCGAAGACACTGACGGTCTCCCGGGATACCGCCGGGACGATCTGGAGGACATGCTATGCTCGGAAGCTAGAAGACCTTGATCCAGATATGCTGCTGTTTCGCTGAAACAATGACCCATAACGAGTGACCCATGACCCAACTCAACTTCGGCATCGTCGGCGCGGGCGGCCGCGGCGGCGGATTTCGGCTTGGCATCGAGGCGACCGGCGCGCGCATCCACGCGGTGTGCGACGTGAACGAAGAGAAGCTCGGCCAGGCGATGGAGACGCTCGGCGCATCTGAGAAGTACACCGACCTCGAGGAGATGCTCGACAAGTCGGACGTGGACGCGGTCATCGTCGGCACGCCCATGCCCTTCCACGCGCCCCAGGCCATCGCCGCGCTCGGCCGCGGGGTGCACGTGCTCAGCGAAGTGCCGGCGGCCGTGTCCATCGATGAGTGCAAAGCGCTCGTGGCGGCGGCCAACGCGTCTTCGGCGGTCTACATGATGGCCGAGAACTTCACGTACATGAAGCCCAACGTGCTCGTGAAGGAGCTGGTGCGCCGCGGGCTGTTCGGCGACGTGTACTATGCAGAGGGCGAGTACCTCCACGAACTGAAAGGCCTCAACGAGATCACCACGTGGCGCCGGAAGTGGCAGACCGGCATCCGCGGCATCACGTACGGCACGCACAGCCTCGGCCCGATCCTCCAATGGATGGCCGGCGACCGCGTCGCGCGCGTGTGCTGCGAAGGCAGCGGGAGCCACCACGTCGATCCCCGCGGCAACGCGTACGCAGACGACACGTCGGTGATGCTGTGCAAGACGGCCAAGGGCGCGCTCATCAAGATTCGCGTGGACATGATCTCCGACCGGCCGCACGCGATGAGCAACTACCAACTCCAGGGCTCCAAGGGCGCATACGAGTCTGCGCGCAGCCCGCAAGACTAGCCGAGGATCTGGCTCGCCGATGTCACGGGGCCAGACGCACACAAGGCCGGCTGGACGCCGCTGTCGGAGCTGGAGGAAGAGTTCCTGCCCGACATGTGGCGCCACGCGACCGAGGAAGCGAAAGCGGCCGGCCACGGGGGCGGCGATTACTTTGAGATGCTCGATTTCGTGAACGCGATCCAGGGCAAAACGCCCTGCCCCATTGGCATCCACGAGGCGATGGACATCACGCTGCCAGGGCTCGTGAGCCAACAGTCGATCTTGCAGGACGGGGCATGGCTGGACGTGCCGGATTCAAGGGCGTGGTGAGTTCGGCTGAACATGCCACAACATGGGGATGACGAAATAGCCGGAGTTTCCAAACTCCGGTTATTTCGGGCCACTCGCTGGCGGGCAAGTCGGCGGCGGTGTGTGCGCGGTCCCCTCATGTTTCTGCCAGACTCTCTCTTAGCGCCGCCCTTGGGGCGCAACCGATCGTAGCCGCAGCCGTCCGCTGTATGGCGAGATGGCGAGACTTCGGGACGAACGCAATCGGCTGAACATGCCACAGCATGGGGATGCCGAAATAACCGGAGTTTCCAAACTCCGGTTATTTCGAGCCACTCGCTGGCGGGCAGGTCGGCGGCGGTGCGCACGCGCGGTCCCCTCATGTTTCTGCCAGACTCTCTCTTCGCGCGGCGTTCGGCCGCAACCAAAACGCTGCGAAGCAATCTTGGTCGTACTCTTGGCCGCAATCTTGATCGGTCCCATCAACATCTTGCGACGACGATTGCGGCAAAGACCACGGAACGCGCACGCATGACGCGCTGCTGTTTCAGAGTCAATCTCTATGCTTTCTCGCAGACTGCGTCGCAAGGAAGGGGCGACTGCACCGCGCGTCCACCAAACGGCGGGCCGTCCTCCCGCCCTCGCTGGGCTTGTCCCGGCGGAGTGATGATTGCCGACTACCGCGGGACCAGCCACACTCATGTCTCCCCTTTCCTTCCCGAATCCCGCTCGCCGAAGGCGAGCGGGATTCGGGAAGGAAAGGGGAGGAGAGATAACAGGTAGTCGCCCAGTAGTCGGCAGCCCTGCGCCCCCTGGGCGGCCTGCGGCCCCCGCCGCCTAGTGTCCTGTCCCAGAAGTACGTTGTTCAAGTTTGTCGGATTTCTGTCGCTGGCGAACGGCTTGCGCGTGTGCGGATGCAAAGCAGCGCTACGCGCTGCCAGCCAAAGCGCCGTCGAGCCGGCGCACTCCACAACGGAGCGCATCGACAACAGGTTGTCGTTCGAAAACCGGTAAGGGCCTACCCCAGCCACCGCGCCGAGAACCGCAGAGCGCCCGGCACTCCGCCTGGCAGCACAGCCGTGCGGTAGATACCTTCCATTGCCTTGCCGAGCCGCTGGCACGCGTGGAGCGACTCGGCCGACAGATTGGCCAGCACGATCCCGCAGCCGAACACACCGGGGTTCGCGGGCACTGGCGACTGAGCATCAATCGCCTCCAGCACGATCGTCCCCATCCACAGCCGTCTCGTGGCGGCTTGATCCAGGCGCGACACGACCTCCGCGCATTGCGCGCGCGTGTCGAAGCCAAACCACAGCATGCTTCTCACCCCCCTCTGGGCCGCGGCGATGAACAGACCCGCGGGGCTCCGCCCATCCGCGTTCGCCGCCAAGGGCTGGTAAGGATCGACGTGCAGGAACGTGCCGTTCGCCTCCGCATCACTCAAGCTACTGAGCATGCGGAGCAGGGCGGCGACCCCGTCACTTCCCACGGTGTGCACGTTTGCGGGATCCTTGCCGAGTTTCCCGGCCACTGCGTTGATGGATGCCAGGCTCCCCAGATCGATGTCGCAGCAAACGAACTGGCAAGCTGGATCGCTGAGCACCTGCATGGCGATGTACGGCGAGCCAGGGTATAGGCCAGGGGCGCGGCCGTGCGCCATGCGCACCAGCAGTCGGTAGTACGCCGACGCAGCTAAGGCTGGCGCTGCGCCGGCATGGCGCAAGAAATGGCCCACGCCGTAGTCATGGTTGGGCGTGTGAGTAAGCGCGTATTGAGCGGAGCCCGCGTGCGATTCCCAGTACGCCGCTGGGCGTTCGATGGAGAGCATCTCCGCGAGCGGGAGATGCTTCCACACGTCGCCGATTTCGCCGTAATGTCGATTCGCCACGAATCACTCCCATTCGATGGGCCATCAACGAGGGACGCATTGTAGCATGCCGATCCGGCCGCCGAGACTTTTCACTCGCACTGCTTTCGTTGACGGAAACGTTCGCTCACACGGGAGCCATCCACGAATTCAAAGAGACACCGAATGGCAGATCACGCTGGAGCCTGGCCTGGGCCAGCGAAGGCAGTCGTCATCGTTGTCGTCCAAGAACCGTTGGGCCGATTCGAACCGCGTCAACATGCAAGAAGGAGGGCAGTTCTTCCCCCTGTCCGCATTCGCTGTCTTTCTGAATTCGTTGGAAGCATCTCGCGTGGCGGCACAGTGCCCGGCCGTCAGCTTGCCCGAATCTGCGCTTCCTGATAGGGTGTACTCTGACAATGGGGCATTAGTGCCATCGCTTGGAGAGCGCCGCGGATACCATTCAGATACGCCAGCGTGCGCGTCCGCCCAACTGAGAGGAGCATCCGATTTGTCTAGGCAGCCGCTCCATATCATCGCCTTGGCCGCATTGGCCGCCGCCCTGCTTCACCAGGGCGAAGGGCTTTGCGCACCCAGCAAGACCGTCACCATCGGCAGCGCCAAGTACAGCGTGCTTCCAGTGAAGCTCGCGGCCCGCTACGACCTCACGCTGACGGTGACTCCGTTGGCGAAAACCGTGGCGCCAGCAGCGAAGCCGGCGGCAAAGGCCAAGGGCAAGGCTCAGCCCAAGCCGCCTGCCAAGCCGGCCACGGCTGTGCTGCCCGTACGCCTCATCTTCGCCGCGGTCGATGCCCGGAACTACTACGCGCTCGCGATTGAGCCCAAGGCCGTCACGCTGGCCAAGGTCGTGGCCGGCAAGGCAACGACGCTTGCACGGACCGCGGCCGCCGCGGCCTTCGCCAAACCCTATGCGTTGCGCATCAAGCGCCGCCGCGACTTGCTCACGGTCGTGCTCAACGGGCGCATCGTGGCGGAGTGTATGGACGACTCGTTTGCCAAGGGCGGAGCGGCGATCGAGATGGCTGATCGGGCGCCTACGCTCGCGGGCCTCAGGGCGCAGAAGGTCGCCGACATCCACGAGACCGACGACTTCATGGTGGCGGTGGACCCGGACAAAGCGAAAGCCACGGTCACCACACACACGGCCGTCATCCCATCCATCGATGTGAACGAAGTCAGCGGGTGGGACAAGGTGAGCGGCGACTGGCGCCTTTTTTCAGTCCTCGACGAGGTGCGGCAAGTCGACGATGCGCTCCTGCAAGAGCGCATCGCCACCACGGATCGCAAGCCCGACGCCGCGCGCAGCGCGAACCCGTTCTGCCTGGCTGGCAAGGCCGCCAACGGCGAGGGCATCGTGCTGAGCGGGTACGTGTTTTGGGACGACTACGAGTACGCCGCGTCCGTGAACAGCCATGGCTCGAAGTTCGGGCTGATCTTCAACCACCAAGGCCCCAACGACTATTTCCTCTTCGAGTGGAGCGCATTCTCCGAGCGAGGATTGCCGCGGGCCGTGCAGTTGGTCCGCGTGTCGCCCAAGGGCCGGCAAGTTTTGGCCACGCGCTACGCCCCCAGCGTGCTCGACCAGTGGTATCGCATGAAGGTGCGCACGTACGGCCGGCGCATCCAGTGCTTCCTCGACGACAGCCTGCTGTTCGATCTGGAACGCGACGATGCCATCGGCGGGCGGATCGGGCTGTGGGTGCGAGGCGCAGAGCCCACGGACTTCGACGACGTGGCCGTGGAGAGCACGCCACTCCGGCGCTTCGACCGCGCGACAGTTTTGCGGCGCTACGCGCGCTATGACCGGAAACAGTGGCAAGACCAGGCAGACAAGGCGACCGGCACGGCCGCCGTGCGGTCACTCGCGCCGAGCCCCGCGCCGGTGGTGTTGGGTGTGCCGGGGTGGAAACAGTATCGCCTCGCCGCCACGGTCCAGGCCCGCGACGCACAGGCCGCGGCGGGGCTCGCCATCGGCCCGCTCGCGTTCCAGTGGGACGCCAAGGGCTTGCGCCTCACGTGGACCAACAAGGGCAAGACGCAAACACTCGCGTCCGCGCCGGCCGCGGCATCCCTGCGCGCCCCTCGCCGCGTCGTACTCGACACGATCAGCCCCACGCACGCGCGCGTCTACATTGACGGCGTGCTCGAACTGCGGGGCCGCCTCCCGGCTCCGGCGAGCGGGCTGGCCAAGTTGCTCGCCAGCGGCGCGGCTGGCGTGAGCTTCTCCAACATCGAAGTCGACTTCGAACGCCAGGCGGACATGGAGCGCCCGGTCTCCAACATGATCTTCACCGAAGACCCGTACATGCTCCACTGGTCTTCGCCTCAGGGTGCGTGGGTGCCGGTGGGCGGGAACAGCAAGTTCTGGCACAAAGGCGACTTCTTTGGCTCATTCGCCATCACGTTCCCGGCGTATCAAGATGCCGAGTTGCTGTTCTGCACCGACCGCACCAAGCCGGCCGACGACACGAGCGCGGCGTTCGAGCCGAACACCGGGTACGCGCTGCAATGCGACATGCTGCTGCGCAAGGTGTCGCTCTCGGAGCGTGGCCGCAAGGTCAAGTCGGCCTCCCTGCCCGACGGGTTCGCAGTGCGCGGGCCCATTCGCGTTGTGAAGGACGGCCAGTACGTGTGGGTGGAGGCGGGCGGGCAGGAGATCCTGGAGTACCGCTCGACCGCCGCACCCAAGGGCCGCCGCGTCGCGCTCAAGCCCGGCTACACCGTGGACGCGGACTACTTCCAGGGCGTGGCCGTGGAGCGGGACCACGTGCGGGACGACTACTTCGACCGCGCGCCGGTGGACTGGCGCAAAGTGGGCCAGTGGCGCATCATCAACCGCTTCGCCTGCGACCCGCGCTGGTCGCACATGACCGCCTGGTCCGAGAACGATCTCGCGATCCTCTGGACCAAGGCGGCGTACGAAGGCGACTTCACGCTCGAATTCTACGCCGGCAACAAGATGTGGCCCATGCGCCAATGGGAAGGCGCACAATACTACCCGCGGGTCGGCGACATCAACGCGACCATCTGCGCGGACGGCCAAGACCTCGACTCGGGCTACACGGTCACGCTCGCGGAGTGGGACAACACGTGGAGCGAGATGAACACGCGCCTGCGCCGCGGCGCGGCTATCGTGGCGACGAGCGATCGCGAGCTGATCCCTCGCAACCGCGAGTTCTACCCCAGCAACCGTATCATCCCGGTGCCCTGGATCCGCAAAGGCCGCGGCATCCACGGAGCCTGGTACTACATCAAGATTCGCAAGATCGGCAACCGCATCGAGTACTACTTCGACAACGTACTCGTGCTCTCCTACACCGACCCCAAGCCGCTCACTGGCCGGCACATCGCGATCTGGACGCAAGACAACTACGTCGCGTTCGCGCGCGCCAAGATCTCCTATGCGAAGCGCTCGGAGGCTTCGCCTGTCGTGGCCGCGCCCAAGACGCGCGCGGCCGACGCCATCGAGGGCTTTTCGGGACCCGAGGCCAATGCCTACGTGAAGGTGTCGTCGCCCACGCATCCAGGGGCGAGCTTCGAGTTCGAGGGCAGCCTCGACGGGTGGCGGAACGTGGGCGGCGCGCAAGGAGCGTTCCTTGAAGTTGACACCACCACCCGCAACAGCGGCAAGAGCAGCCTCAAGGTCACCAACATCGAGACGGGCGGCCAGTTCGCCCTGCGCGTGCCGGTCGAAGGCCTGCGCCTGGACAACGCGATCCTCGACTTCTCCTACCGCTTCGGCCCAGACGCGAAGGTCAACTTGTATCTGAAGCTCAACGACCCGTTCGACCGGTGGTATTGGATTAGCCTCACAGGCCCGATGGTCACGGACGCGCGCATGGTGTATCTGGGCTCGGTCCGCAAGCGCGCAGACGGCCGTTGGCGCCGCGCGACGTTTAACATTGGCGAAGCACTCAAACGCGTGAACCCCACCGGCGTCGAGTTCCGCGTCAAGGAGATGCGGATCGGCTACCTGCACGAGGGCTACCTGCGCGCTGGCATCGGAGGCAACCACAAGGGAACGACGTATCACCTCGACGGTTTCCACATCGGGTCGTACGGCCCCGCGAAGGCCAAGCTCCACCTCGCGCTGAGCAACGGCCAGGCCAAGGGCTTCAGCACACTCGTCAGTCGCTCGCGCGAAGCGACGGCGCCAGCCAAGGTGGCCACGACCAAGGCGTTGGTGTCGGCAGTGCCCACTTCGGCCAAGACTGGGATGTGGTATGGCCACGTGCGCGCCCGCGACGACAAAGGCCGCTGGACGCCGGCCACGCACTTCCCGTTTTACGTGAGCCCCATGCCGGCCAAGAGCCGCATCTCGCCGGCCGAGGGTTCGAAATGGGGCGGCGCGCCCATCTACGTCTACCTTCAGCCACGCGCAGGCATTCGGCTTGCGCCGGACACGGTGCGCGTCACCGCCAACGGCCAGCGTCTCGACACGCACGCCAAGGCCGTCGTTTACTTCGACCACAAGAGCTACGCCGTGATTCGCGCCGCGTACGCGCCCATCCAGTTCCGCGACGGCCAGGCCGTCGAGTTCGCGTTCGATGCGTGGACGGAGGCCGGCGAGCACATTGCGGAGCGATGGAGGTACACGTACAGCACCGCGCTCGACAAGTGGCCGCCCACGAACGTGCGCTTGCTCGATTATCCGCCCGTGCTCGACTTCGAGAAGGGCGACGCCGGCGTGCAGCCGCTGGGCGGCAAAGGCGGCGCGGAGTTGTCGATCGATCCGCGCAACCGGGCGCCGCGCAACCGGAGCCGGGCGAGCTTGAAAGGCACGAACGTATACATGGGCGGCTCCGCGGGCGTGCTGCTCTCGCAGCGGTGGCTCTCGCTCGGCCGCAACCCCGTCATCACGTTCGACTACCGCATGCCCAAGACGTACCGCCTTAA
The DNA here is from genome assembly GCA_024278415.1 of Planctomycetota bacterium. The sequence goes on from JAJRTI010000076.1 coordinate 8,890, forward strand.
CCTCCTCCTCGATCCCGGCGGGCAGCAGGGCGCGATCCAACTGACCGACCCGGAGAAGCGAAGCTACAGATACCCCATGTCCAAACTGGGGGCAATCGAAGATGCGGCGGCCGACGACACCTGGCGCCACGCGGAGGTCAACGTCGCCGAACTCGTGCGCAGCCGGCCGGTGTCCCCCGCCATGTTCGATGTCAGCCAGATCGCGTTCGGCGACACCGGGTATCAAGGCGTTGGGCCGAACATGGAGTTCCACCTCGACAACTTCGCGGTCGTGCCCACCGTGAGCTTCCGCGCCGGTGTGCGGCTTCGCTGGGCCGCGCAAGACCCCAGCGGGATCGACCACTACACGGTCGGCTGGTCCACGAACGCGCGGTCGCCAGGCCACAGGATCACCATTCCCGGCGACGTGACTGAGAAGACTTTCACCGAGAGCGGCCTCCAGAAACACTTCCGCGTGAAACCTGAAGGCGACCTGTATTTCCACCTATCCGCGGTGGACACCCGCGGCCGGTCGAGCGCTTGGTCGAGCTACCGGTTCATTGTGGACAGCACCGCGCCGCGATGGGGCGAGCCCACGCCGGCGCCGGGCACGAGGTCCGCCGCCACCAAGGTCACCATCCCGTTCGAGGAGACCGGCTCCGGCATCGACGTGTCGTCGCTCGAGTTCGAGTTGAACGGCCGGCGTTTCAAACCGGGCTACGAATCGGTCACGGTCGATCTCAAGAAGGGCGCACTCACTTGGGATTGGTCGAAGGCCCGGCCCCGCGTCTCCGTGCCCCATGGAGCGGAAGTGCGGTGCGCGGCTAACGGCGTGCGCGACTTCGCCGGCAATTTGAGCCCGCGCATCGAGTGGGCATGGACCATGGACTACAGCCAGGATACGGCGCGGCCGGCCGCGCCTGGCGTTGTGAGCAAGAGCCGCCGCGTGCTGACGCGTGACACCTTCGAGGACGGGCTTGGCGAGTGGATGTTCATGTCGCCGCTCTACTACTACAACGACGTGGCCCGCGTGCAGATCAGCACCAACCCCTCGAACCACTGCGTCCAGATCCGGAACCGCTACCGCCGCAACAACTTCGGCGTGTATGCGCGCACCACGCCCTTCCGCGCAGACGAGTACCCGATCATCTCGTTCGACTACGACTTCCTCAAAGGCGTGATGGTGGACATGATGGTGCAAGTGAACGGCGAGATGTGCGTCATCAAGCTCACCGCGCCGAAAGAGCAACACAGGGTGATCGGCCGCGTCGATGGTTTCGCCGCGGACTCGCGCTGGCGCCGCGCAGTCATCGACCTGCGTCCCATGCTGCGCAAGGCGTTTCCCAAGCAGAAGACGTGGACCATTGAGACGATTGGTTTCGGCGACTTCGGCGAGAATGCGAACTCGCGCAGGGCCTACTACCGAATCGACAACTTCATGATTGCGGCCCCGGGCGCGGCCGCCGCGGAGTTTGCATGGGACGCGAGCGACCTGACCGGCATCCAAGGCTATCGTGTCGCGCTCGACCAGGCGGTCGACACAACGCCCACGGCCGCGTCCAGCGCCAAGCGCCTTGCCAAGACACTCACGCCCGGGGTGTGGTATCTCCACGTGCAAGCCCAAGACGGGGCCGGCAATTGGGGTGGCGTGACTCATTACCCGTACGTCGTTCCCGGGCCGAAGGGCCGGTAAACGGACAGTGGAGAACTCGATGAAGCGCAATGGAAGCCCGGTGCCCAGTTCTGCTCCCCACTCGTTCGGTGGCGTTGGCGGTCTTGCCGTCGCGATGCTGGTTGCATCCGCCGGCCTCGCCCACGCAGCCGCGCGGCCTTCGGTCTCAGGCCGGCTGCTCGCTCCCGGCGGCCGCAACACGTACTACGTGAGCCAAAGGATCCAGCATGGGCGCATCTACTTGCGCGTCCGTTGGCCGGGCGAGGACTTGGCGACACTGCTCGTGAGGGGCAGCATCCCATACGCCAACACGGAAGTGCGCATCGATGGCCGGCGTATCCAGGTCAAGGCGGAGAACGTCATTAAGTTCAACCTCGGCGAACTGCCGTACGGCGAGTACACCGCGCGCATGGCCGTGGTTCAGCGGGAGACGAACCGGTTTGCGGGACAGATCGCCACGCGATTCCGCAAGCTCCCTTACCAAGCCAACGAAGTCTGCCTGTCGCCGGATGGGTGGGTGCTCGCGGATCGCGAACCAGGGCTGCCGCTTGTCGCCAAGCTGGCGACGATGCCGAAGAGCCTGGCGCCGGTGGCTGCCGCGGGATTTGACGTGGCCGCGCTGCCAACGGACTTGCCGCCCGCGGGCATGTGGCAGTCTGGCGTGAGGCTGCTGCTGTCCCAGGGGGCCGATTCGGGCAAAGCCATCGCCCAAGCCAACCGCGAAGCGTCCACCTTCGGCTGGCTGGCCGCCAAACCTGCAACAAAGCCTGAGTTCCTGCGCTTCGTCGAGCAGCGCGCCTACCATCCGCTCGTGACCCGTGTGCTGGCATCGGGCATCAACCGGCAGTTCTTCTCCGACATCATCTCCATCGCGGCCGACGCGCCGGGCAAGGGCAAGCCGTTCGCTCTCAACCGCTGGGCCGACGCCATAGCGGCCATGGCGAAGCGCCAGCGGTGCGCTTGGGCGGAAATCCCGGCCGGGCTGAGTGCGCCGGCCATGCGCATGGCCGCGTACCTCGCACTGACGAGCCGCGCGAAGGCTCTGGTGATGCCGGCTCCAGCCGCGCTCGACAAGGCCAAAGACTGGCGCGCCTTCACGGAACTCGTGGGCGAACTCTCCAAGACGCGAGAGGTCTTCCTCCAAGGCACACTGCCGGCCGCGCTGGGCGTGAAGCCGGCAGGCCAGGTCCGAGCCGCGAGCGTTGTGCATCGCGGCCGCACGTTCCTATTCATCTGCAATCCCACCACCCAGGCGCAGAAGGCGGCCGTAACCGTTGCCAGCCTGGAGCCCGGCCGCACGCTATGGACCCTCGGCGGCAAGCGCACAGTCTCGCTGGACGCCAACCGCGGGTTGGCCGAGACGCTCGACCCGATGTCAGCCCATGTGTATACCACGCGGCCGGGTGGGTGAGGCTGAATGGTTAGCAGAATGGTTAATGGTTAATGGTCCAGAGGCCTTCCCGCATCAACCATTAACCATCAACCATCAACCATCTCCCTCTTCCCGCATGCTGGTGCATGCGGCTACGCTCTCTCTCTTATCGAGACTTCTACATGCACCTCGTCAACCCCTTCGAGACCGAAGGCCAGTGGTTCAAGGCTAACTTCCACACGCACACCACCACGTCTGATGGCGAAGTGGCCGCGGCCGAGCGAGTGGAGCAATACCGCGGCCAAGGCTACCACGTGCTCGCGATCACCGACCACCGCGCGACGAACGACGTGGCTGCGCTGTCGAGCGACGACTTCCTCGTCATCAGCGGCATCGAGGCACACCCCGCGTGCGACGGCCACCCGGACCCCTACCACTTCGTCGGGCTCAACGTGCCGCAGGGCTTCGAAGCCCCAGACGAGACTGCCGCCAACGACATGATCAAGAAGATCAAGGACGCCGGCGGCGAGACGATCGTGGCGCATCCATATTGGTGCGGCCACACGCTCGAGCATCTGCTGCCGCTGGAGGGCCACGTCGGCATCGAGGTGTACAACGCCACGTGCAGCCGCATCGGCAAGGCGTTCAGCTCCGTGCATTGGGACAACCTTCTCGACGCGGGCGTGGTCCTGCCAGCGTCCGCGTGCGACGACACGCACAAGGGCCGGGACATCTTCATGGGCTGGACCATGATCAAAGCGCGGGAGTTGACGGCCGACGCGGTGCTCGAAGCCCTCCGCACCGGATGCTCCTACGCGTCGTGCGGCCCTGAGATCTACGACTGGCGCCTGGTCGATGGCAAGGCAATGCTCAAGTGCTCGCCAGCCAAGGAAGTGCATTTCCTCTGTGCGCGGTCGAGCGGAACCGCGCTGTACCAAGACGGCGGCGAGCCGATCACCGAGGCGGAGTTCACCCCCAACGCATCGCGGAAGTACGTGCGCGCAGAGGTTGTGGACGCGGCGGGCAACCACGCGTGGACGCAACCGATTCTCTTGGCGCAGGACGACGGCGCATGAACGCGGCTTCCTCGTACGACCTGCATCTCCACACCTATTGGAGCTACGACGCGTGCGCGGCGCCTGAGACCTATTTCCGCGCCGCGGCCGAGCGCGAGATGCGCTGCATCGCGATCACCGAGCACCACGTGCTCGACTCGCAGCCGGAGTTGGAGGCGGTCGCCCAACGATACCCCACTGTGCGCTGGCTGCGCGCCGGCGAGTTCACGGTGAACACCTCGCTGGGTTCGGTCGACTTGCTCTGCTTCGGCCTGCCCAAGGAAGTTCCGCCGAGCCTGCAACGCGTTCTCGACCACTACCACGAGTGGCAGCGCGAATACGGCGCCGCGCTCTGCAAAGGCATGCACGCGCTGGGGTTCAACTACACGGACGACGACCGCCGCGCGCTTCTGCGCGACTACCGGCCGGCGAAGACGATTCGCGTGCAGGGCTACACGCATGTGCGCAACGGCGTGCAGCGCGCGTACTTCGTGCGCCGGGGATTCGTGGCCGCGGCAAGCGAGTGCGCGGCGCTGGTGAGCCGGATCAAGCAAGAGTCAGGGCTGCCCCCGTACCCAGAAGCGAGTAGGGTCGTGCCCGTGCTGAAGGATCTGGGCGTGCTGCTCGCGCAGGCCCACCCCCACGACCGCTCCCCGAGCGCGGGCCGCGAACACCTGGACACGATCCGAGATGAGTGCCAACTCGACGGCCTCGAATGCGCGCACAGGCGCATCCCGCCCGATCTGTCCGCCCTCTTTCGGGCGTACTGTGTCGAACACGGCCTCTTCTCCACCGGCGGCTCCGACTGCCACCTCGACCACGAGATCAACACGCACTTCGCTCGCCATGGCGGCGAGGAAGCGTGGCTGGATGAGTTGCTGGCGAGGCTGAATCCTTGACAGAGCGCAGCTTGTGTCGTACGCTATACCGTACGCTAAAGGAGGTTTCGCATGACGCACATCACCGCATCTGAAGCTCGCAAGACGCTCTACCGTTTGCTCGACGAACTGGCCGAATCGCACGAGCCAGTGCAGATCACGGGGAAGCGTAACGCGGCTGTGCTCATCTCAGATGAGGACTGGCGGGCGATCCAAGAGACGCTGTACCTCACGTCAATCCCTGGGATGCGGGAGTCCATCGCCAAGGGCCTTAAGACACCGGTGAGCAAGTGCCACGCGGAGTTGGACTGGTGAGCTGGCGGCTCGTCTTCACCAGCCAAGCCCGAAAGGATGCCAAGAAACTTGCATCGTCCGGCCTAAAGGATCGGGCAGTGCGCCTTCTGGAAACTCTGCGCAACGATCCGTATCAGTCGCCCCCTGCCTACGAGAAGCTTGTTGGGGACCTCAGGGGCGCATGCTCGCGACGCATCAACATCCAGCATCGCCTCGTCTACGAGATACTGGACGATGTCAAGACGGTCAAAGTGATCCGAATGTGGGCGCACTACAAGTAGGGCTGCCGCGGGAAGGGCGCAATCCGATAGCGCCCTCAGCCGACGTGCATACCACGCCCCCATCAACCATCAACCATGCCCCCCCTCCTACTTTGCGCGTTCCTTCGCCTTGCGCTTCCTGCGCGACTTCTTCCACGCCTTGGCCTGCGCCCGGCTGGCCAGGGCCATTTGGTTCATCACCGCGGTCACGCTTTGGGGGCGGTCTTCGGGTTTCTTGGCCAGGCATTTCATGATGATCTCTTCGACCGCGGGGTGCACCTTCTTGTTGAACTGCGACAGCGGCGGAGCATCGAGGTTGAGGTGCCCTTGCATCTTCGCGAGCCGATTGTCGCCCTCGAACGGCCGCCGGCCGGCGAGGATCTCGAACATGGTTACTCCTAGCGCATAGATGTCGACTCGGAAGTCGCCCTGGTTGCCTCGGATTTGCTCGGGGGCCATGTAGCTCGCGGTGCCCGCGCGCTCCCACAGATGCTTCACCTGATCCCGCTCGATGATGGCCAGGCCGAAGTCGATGATCTTGGGCACGCCGTCGGAAGTCATGAGAATATTCTTGGGACAGAAGTCCCGGTGCACCAACCCGCGACTGTGGATGTATTCGAGCCCCCGGCCGAGTTGCATGATGAGCGCCATGCGGTCGCGGGTTTTGCGCGGCTTGCCCTCTCGCAGGAGATCGCGCAAGTTCGGCCCGTCGACGTATTCCATCGCGATGTACTGCTCGTTGCCCTTCTGCCCGAACTCGAACGTGCGCACAATGTTCTCATGCACGAGCGACGTGGCGAGTTCGCCCTCACTTGGCCGCGCGATCCGCTCGAGTTTCTCCGGGTCCGGCAGCGTCTCGATCTTGAGCACCTTCAGCGCGACAATGGAGTCGTCGCTGACACGCCGCGCCTTGTATACGTGCGACATCCCCCCTTCGCTGATCAACTCGATGATCTCGAAGTCGCCGTAGCGTTTGGTGCTGCCAAATAGCTTGGAGATGAACTGACTCGGCACCTGCGTCAATCTCCTAACGTCGGCAGGGCTTCCGCTACGCTGAACTCCCGCTGGCGAGGACATGCTATGGGTGATGATGAGGTAGGACTTACGCGCCGCCCTACGATACAACATACGTTTCTAGGATAGCACCGAGTGAAAGCCAAGTCAAGGCCTCGGTATCCGAACACGACACGTCTACACCATGTTGCGGCAATAGGCGGCTTGTAGCCCTTCTCGTTGTGGGGTGCGGAAGCCCGCGCCAACCCCATCGCCCGCGCGGCCACCTGGCGAATGGCACACAGAACCCCCACGCGTGCGCCTGGCATGTGCGCCATTGACGCCCACTGTAGATCGCCTATAATCGCGTTCCAGAGCCCGTTGATCACACATAGCGTACCACCCAAAGGAGTCTGACATGGCCAAAGTCAAATGGGGCGTCATCGGCGCCGGCGGCATCGCGTATCGACGCACCATCCCCGGCATGATGCTCGCCAAGAACGCAGAACTGGTCGCGATCATGGACGTGGCCGAAGCCGCGCTCGACACAGTCGGCAAGGAGTTCAAGGTCGACCCTGCCAAGCGCTACACAACCGAGAGGGCGCTCATCGCCGACCCCGACGTGGAGGCGATCTACATCGCGTCCCCGGCGAACAAGCACAAAAGGCAAGTCATCGCGGCCGCACAGGCCGGCAAGCACATCCTCTGCGAGAAGCCCCTCGCCATGACCGTTGCCGACACGAAGGAAGTCGCCCAGGTCGTGCGGAAGGCCGGCGTCAAGTTCGCCGAGGGCTACATGATGCGCTTCCACACGCTGAACCAGAAGGCCAAGCAGATGATCGACGCGGGCAAGATCGGCCAGGTTGTGTCCGCGCGCGCCCAGCTTTCGTGCTGGTATCCCGACATGCCCGGCGCGTGGCGCCAAGTCAAGAGCCAAGGCGGCGGCGGCTCGCTCATCGACATGGCCTGCCACTGCTATGACCTGCTGCGCATGTTCATCGGCGAAGTCAAAGAGGTCGCAGCGTTCTGCGACACGCTCACCTTCAACTACAAGGTCGAGGACGCGGCCACGACTCTGCTCCGCTTCGAAAACGGCGCGCACGCGACGGTCGACACCTTTTTCTGCGTGCCCGACTCGTCGGTCGAGAGCCGCCTCGAAATCTACGGCAACCAAGGCAGCATCCTCGCCACCGGCACCATCGGCCAGACGCCCGGCGGCGAGATGGTCGCCAACCTCAGCCCCAAGGCCAAGCGCTACGATGCGAGCCAACAGCGCGACTCGCTCAACGTGAAGCCCCGCAAGGTCACGGCCAAGCCGTACAACACGTACGCGGCGGAGGTCGAGGCGCTGTCGCGCTGCATCCAGAAGGACGAGCCGGCCACGGTGAACACACTCGACGACAGCATCATCACCATGAAGATCATCGAGGCCGCGTACCGCAGCGCCAAGAGCGGCAAGGTCGAGAAGGTCAAGTGATTGCCGGCCCGAGATTGCCGAGTCAGGGAGCCGCCGCTCGCATGGGGATACAAAGTGGGCCTCGCCCGCAACCCAATCATGCGATCATCCCTAGCGCGGCCCTTGGCCGCAACCTGCTCTTTACCCACATTTCTGAGCGCACCGCAAGGCTCGGACATTCCGTCTCTGGGCGATCATGTCGGGCCCGATCTAAGCCGTGAGTTCGGCAACTGAGAGGCGGGCCGATGGCTGTTTGTAGTGAGGCCCGTGAGGGCCTCTCCGCCAGACGCTGTGATTGCCCCGACGGAGGCGACCCTTACGGGTCGCACGACGAACGCGCGCTCGCCAGATTCGGTGCGTCAATGAGAGGACGGAAATGTGGGTAAAGAGCAGGGCCGCAACCCATGGAGCGACGCCGTTTTCGGCGGAAGGCGGAGAACTGCGGTGCGGCAACGCAATGCGGATCTCTCACCTTCTGTATCCGTGGGTACGCTCTGCCATCCGTGGGGCTCCTCCGAACTCTTTGATTGCGGCCACAGGCCGCGCTAGGATCACGCGTGCGAGAGATGCGGTGCTCTGCCGACGAACCCATGCCCAATCGCCCAACACTCCTCATCGCCCTGCTGCTCTGCCTCGCCTGCGCGGGCGCGGAGCCGGCCGCGCTCCCGGCCAAGCTCGGCTACCACTTCGCGTTCGAACTGCGCGCCAAGCCCAACGCGGCCGGCGAGGCGTGGCTTTACTTCAGCGCGCGTGACCGCAGCAACACGTACGCGCTCCACGCCACGCCGAAGCAGATCGCGCTCGTCAAGTTCGCCGCAGGCAAGCCACTGCCCCTAGGCAAGCCGCGGCCGTGGCATTGGGCGGCCAAGAACGATGTCGTCATCCAGCGCCGGCTCGGCAGGCTCGCGGTCTTCGTGAACGGCCGGCTCGCCGCGGCCGCGGCGGACAAGGCCTACTCCGGGCGCAAGGCCGCGTTCGCGGCCAAAGGCCCAGCCTTCGCCGGCAAGCTCGTGCGCGTTCAGCCTCTAGGCCAGATCACGTTCAACGACGACTTCATGCGCGCGGAGGCTTCGGGCGAATGGCAGCCGGCCTGTGGCCGATGGGAAGTCTCCGCCATGCGCGCGGCCCAGCGCAGCGCGAACCCCTTCTCGCTCTTCGCCCGCTTCCCGGCCTCGCAGATTTTCCGGCCGCTCTACCACGGCCGCACGCGGCGCTTCGTCGGCCTGGGCATGCGCGTACGCTACGCCCCTAGCGGCCTCCAAGTGACCGCGGTCTACCCGGACACCCCAGCGGAGCGCGCGGACGTGCGCGAGGGCGATCTCGTGTCCGCCATCGACGGCCGGCCCGTGCAGCAGTTCTCGCGCCGCGAGATTCTAACCAAGCTCATGCAGCCCCATGATGGCAAGCGCCACGTCGTGCGCGTCGCGGGGCCGCGTGAAGGCAAGTGGATCGAGCGCGACCTCGCGCTCATGCCCGCGCCGGTCGACCTCGACCGCATTGACAAGGACGTGGTGCTCCCCGGCTCGAAGCTGGGCCTGGAGGCCATCGCGCTGGCTGGGTACCCGTTCTGGAGCGACCTTGCGTTCGAGGTCTCGGCCAAGTCGACCGGCCGCGGCGCGATGGGCGTCGTGTTTGCCTGGCGCGGGCCGGGCGACCACTGGCGCGTCGAGTGGACCGGCGCGGCCGCGTCTGCGCCGGCCCCGGCGAATGTGCTGCGGCTGGTGCGCGTCGCCGGCGGCAAGGCCAAGGTCGTGGCGAGCAAGCCCATCGGCTTCGCGGAGCAGACCTTCTACCGCCTCCGCACGCTCGTGGCGCTGGACCGCATCTCGGTCGAGATCGACGGCAACCCCGTGCTCGCGTACAAACTGCCGGCCGGCCAAGGCGTCTCGCCGGGGCGAATCGGCCTGTATGCCCGCGACTCGAATGGCGTGTATTTCGACGACGTGCGCGTGCGGTCCATTGAGATGGCCGACGAGCCGCCGCCCCTGGATCGGCTCGTCGAGGTCTTCGAGAACGACGCCATGATGCGCAAGTGGGCCGGCAACCCGGCGTGGGAGTGGCTCGCGTACGCGGGGGGCGAGTTCTGGCGCAAGTTCCCCACCGTGGGCGACGCGCGGGTCACCGTTTCGCCGATCCCCGGCGACCGGCTCTTCCAGATCATCGCCGCCGCGGAGCAGCGCCGGCCAGAGACCGGCTACGCGCTCACCTGCGACCCGAAGGCAGGCACGGTCGAGTTGGCGCGGCTTGGCAAAGTCGTGGCCAAGGGCAAGCTGCCCAAGGGCTGCAAGACGGTGGCCCTCGATTGCCGCTCCAACCATATTGCTGCGCTTGCAGACGGGAAGCCGGTGCTCGGATTCGACGACAAGTCGCGGCTGACCGGCTGCGAGATCGGCCTGGCCGGCGTGCCCGAGGCCCAGGCGCGGCGCGCCCGCGTGGACAGCCCCACCGTGGCCGACTACTTCTTCCGCCGCGCGCCGGTCGACTGGCGCGTCGTGTCCGGCATCTGGGGCACGATGAACCGCTGGGTCTGCGAGCCGTCGTGGTCGTGGCTGGGGGGCCGGCACCCGGCCATGGCCGCGATCATGCACAAGGGATCCTTCTTCGGCGACGTCGCGGTCGACGTGTACTGCGGGCCCATGATGATCGCCTACCAGGGCTCGATCCACGAACGCTTCCGGGACCTCTGCGTGACCATGTGCTCCAAGACGGGCGCGCTTTTCGACGGGTACACGGTCGTGTTCGGCGGCGGCAACAACACGTGGACGCGGCTCTACCGAAACGGCAAAGTCGTGGGCGAGACGAAAGACCGCCAGTTCCTGTTGCCTGCCGGCTACTCGCGCGACGAGTTCGACGCGCACCGCGACTGGTTCCACATCTCCCTCCGCAAGCGCGCGGGCAAGGTGCAGCTTCGGCTCTACGACGAACTCGCGCTCGAATACAACGACCCCAATCCGCTGCCCGGCGGCCGGGTGGTCGTGTGGACTTGCAAGAACGGCATGCTCGTGTCGCGGGCGCGCATCACCGCGTCCCAAGTCAAGCCCAAGGCGATCGAGCCCAGCCGCCTCGCGTACTTCGAAGATGCCGCGCTGTCGAACGTGGTGGCCGGCGAAGCGCAAGTCGCAATCAAGAAGTCTGGCGGCCAGTACGTCGTCACGAACACCGTGAGCGGCAGCCACTTCGCGGTGCGCCTCAAGCCGGACAAGGTCGACCTGCGCCAACGCCCAGTCTTGCGCTTCGGGTTCAGGGCCGTGAAGGGCCAGCCCAAGGTGGATCTCTACTTCGACTATCGCGGCGTGCCCCACCGGGTCCGGCTCACCGGCCCCCGCGAGGCCGAAGGGATCGTCGCCCTCGCTGCGTTCGAGAAACGCCCTGCGGACAAAGCCGGCTGGCAGGCCCTCGCGTGCGGCCTGTTCGAACACATGCGCGCACGCTACCCGCGGGCCAAACAACTCGTCGTCGAGAACCTGCGCATTGGGAGCTACTACAACGAGGACTACCTCTTCGCCGGGCTCTCGGGCAACCACATGGGCGACGCGTACGCGCTGCGCCAGATCGAGTGGGCCAAGCGCGACGCGCCGGCCCCTTTGCGCGTGCGGAAGGTCGAGTTGCCCTTCGACGACCCGAAGAACCAATCCCTCGTCACCTTCCGCCTCAACGGCCGGTGGTCCACGTTCAATGCCGACGGCATCCAGGTGCGCGTCGCCGCGCTCGGCGCCCAGCCGCGCACGTTCACCTTGTCGGACCCCGCGCTTTACTACGTTCCCGGCAAGCACGCGGTCGTGCTCGACTTGGAGACTGCGCGCCTCTCGTTCCCCCAGCAAGTTGCCATCGGTCTGTCCATTGGCCGCGCGGGCAAGAAGCCCGACTACACGGCCAAGTGGAATTTCGACGCGGCCAAGGACAAGGTCCCGCCGGTGGTTCGCATCCTTGGCTCGAAGCGCCGCAAGCCCATCACGGTTGACTTCGAGCAGGACGCGGCGGGCATCTACTCCGTGGGGGAGACGAACTTCGTGGCTGGAGCGGACGCGGGCGGCGCGTTCTTCCGGGACGATGCGACCGCGGCCGCCGGGCGCTACTCGCTGCGCGTGGCCAACAAGAAGCTCGGGATCGACTTTGGCATCGGGTGGATGCGCGACGGCTTCTCCCTCGCGCGGTATCCGTTGCTCTCGTTCTACTACGCGGTGCCTCGCACGACGCGCGGCATGTCCGTCGCCATAGGCGTGAAGCAGCAGGCGGAAGCGATCAGCTTCGCGCGGGCCGACGGCAAGTGGCGCCGCTGCGACGCCAATCTGCTCGCGCTCTTGCGCAGCCGGCTCCCCTCATCGGAAGAGCCGCGGGCCGAGAGCATCTGGATCGGCGACACGCCGTGGTACAGCAGCGCGAGCAACTACGAGGGCGCGGCCTTCCACCTGGACAACTTGCGGCTCACGCCCGTGCTCAGCGCCGCGGATCTGAAGTTCGACTGGTATGTCTGGGACATCAGCGGCGTGCCCAAGACGCGCACCGCGTGCAACAACAGCGGCGACGTCACGTCCGAAGCGCCCCTCCGCGACGGTTTGGCTTACTTCTGCGTGCAGGCGCAAGACGCGCGCGGCAACGCCAGCCCGGTCGAGCGCTTTGCGTTTCCCTACGACGGCTCCGCGCCGCAGGTGCTCGACGTGAACCAACAGGGTCCGGACGAGCAGGGCCGGCTCGTGCAGTTCTTCGAACTCAACGGCGTGGACCCGGCTTCGGTCAAGCTGCGCGTGAACGGCAAGCTCTATCGGATCGACGGCGCGGAGCTGTGGTATGACGCGGTGAGCGGGTGGCTGCACTTCAAGCCCCGGGGCGGGGTGCGGCTGCCGATGGAGGTCAAGCTCGAATCGCTTGCCGACTACGCGGGCAACGCGGCCCCGCCGCAGCAGTGGACATTTGCCGCGGCCCCGCCGGCCGCGGCCGCGCCGTAGCCAGAATGCCATTGTGCGGGCGGGGGCGACCTGTTAGCTTCTTCGTCCACAGACCGGCGCAGGAAGGCTCTCCTGAGCCTGATCTGTGGCCCCGCTTGGCGAGCCTGCGGCGCTTGTCGCGCGCTCGTGAGAGGGTTCCCTGCTGGGGCGGGCGGGGAACGCACTGACGTGCGTGCTACGAGCGATTCTCCGCGCTGGCGCCTGTGAGCCTTCGCGACTGCGCCCGGTCCCAACTTGGAGAACCCGCGATGTCTGAAGATGCCCATGCTCAGATCGACTTCCAGGAGTCTCGTCGGCGCCGCACCTTCCTTATGGCGGCTTGCTTTGTCGCCTTAGTGGCCACATCGTTTGCGTTCATCATCCGCGTCATGTGCATGGAGAAGTGGCAGGTCGACTTCGGCCTGAGCGAGACGCAGAAGGGCGAGATCTTCGGCGCGGGCATGTGGCCCTTCGGGTTGAGCATCGTGCTGTTCAGCCTCATCATCGACCGCGTCGGGTACGGCCGCTCCATGATCTTCGCGTTCGTGTGCCACGCGGCGTCCGCGGTCATGATGATGACCGCCAAGGGATACTGGGCGCTGTACTGGGGCTCGATCCTCAACGGCCTGGCCGCGGGCACGGTCGAGGCCGTCATCAACCCCGCCATCGCATCGGTCTACCCCAAGCAGAAAACGAAGATGCTCACCATGCTGCATGCCGGCTGGCCTGGCGGCTTTGTGTTGGGCGGCATTCTCATCTTGCTTCTGGACCGGTTGGGCATCAGTTGGCGCGTCAACGTCACCGTCATCCTCGTGCCCACGCTCGCGTACGGCCTCATGCTGCTGCGCGCGAAGTTCCCGGTCTCCGAGCGCGTCGCGGCGGGCGTATCCTATCGAGACATGCTGCGCGAGGCTGGAGCGTTGGGCTGTCTCATCGTGCTCTACATGATCATGATGGAGGTGAACCGCGTGGCAGGGCTGGCCGTGATGTACGACGGTGCGTGGTTCGACCTGCCGCACATTTCGCTCACCATCGTCATGGCCGTGCTCGTGGTGGCGTATTTACTCTACACCCACTCCCTCGGCCGGCCCCTGTACATCTTCTTGCTCTTCATCATGATCCTGTTGGCCATCACGGAGCTGGGCACGGACACCTGGATCAAGGAGCTGATGAAGCCGGCCATGGAGAAGTTGGGCCTGAATTCGGGCCTCGTGCTGGTGTACACCGCTACGATCATGATGGTGCTGCGGTTTTGCATCGGCCCCATCGAGCGCCGGCTCAAGCCGCTGGGCGTGCTCTTTGTCAGCTCCGTGCTCGCCGCGGCCGGGCTCTACTTCCTCTCTCGCGCCGAAGGCGTCATGATTCTCGTCATGGCCACGATCTACGGCACGGGCCAATGTTTTTTCTGGCCCGTCACGCTGGGGCTCGTGTCCGAGCGCTTCCCCAAGGGCGGCGCGCTCACGCTCAACGCCATCGCCGGGGTGGGCATGCTCGGCGTAGGCATCGTGGGCTCGCAGATGCTCGGGTTTTGGCAAGACACCAGCATTGAGAAGCAGATCAAGGCGGAGCACCCGGACGCGTACGTGCGGCTCATGGACGAAAAGGACAAGCACAGCATCTTCGGCGCCTACCGCTCGCTCGACGACAAGCAGGAGAAGAAGATCGCCTACCTCACCGCGCTCCATGCGGGCCCGGCGAAGACAGACGCGGGCGGCAAGGAGTATCGCACAGTCGTGCGCCGCGCCTACGACCTGCTGGCCCGGCCGGAAGGCGACACAAGCGAGATGAGCCACGAGGCCATGCTGGCCGCGCTGAAGGCCAAGGGCTTCATGCCCAACGCCAAGACCGCGGCCCAACTCGAGGCGGACATGAAGATCATCAACGACGTGCGTGCCGTGGCCAAACGTGACGCCATGTCCAGTGTGGCGGTCCTGCCGCTCATCATGGCGGTTTGCTACCTCGGCCTGATCATCTACTTCAAGGCCCAAGGCGGGTACAAGGCGGTGGATCTGATGGGCGAAGAAGGCGGTGGGGGCGAAGCGGCCGCGAGTGCAGAGGATGTCGACGGAAGCACCAACACAGCAGAACACGACAATGCCAAGGAAGAGGCAAGTGAAGGGTGAGCGGCGCGGCTGATGGCCCGTGGCCCCCAAGGCTGTTTGAGGGGGCACGCATCGAGTGTCGTCTATGATGAATACAAGGAAGGATGACGTCCACGAGTTCGCAACGAAGATTCGCCCGCTGTTGATAGCGGTCCTCGTAGTCTTCACGGCCAGCTTTGCCGTGGGGGCGGCAAAGCCAAAACCCGCGGTGGAGGTCGTCGTGCGAACCGACCGGCCAGCCGCGATCTACAAGTGTGGCGAGCTGGCCGTGTTCAAGATCTCCGTCGTCGAGCGCGGCCAGGCCGTGGCCGCGGGCAAGGTGGCCGTCACGATCACGCTCGATGGCGGCAAGGTCATTGAGAAGAAGGCCGTCAGCTTGGGAGCCGCGCCGGCCAAGGTCATGGGCAGCCTTGCCGAGCCCGGGTTCTTGCGCTGCACGGTGACATTCGTCAAGGACGGCAAGCGATACCGCGGGTACGCCGGCGCGGGCTTCGACCCGGAGCGAATCCAGCCGACCGCGGTCATGCCCGCGGACTTCGACGAGTTCTGGCGCGCGGGCCGAAAGCGGCTCGAAGCCATTCCGCTCGACCTCCAACTCACGTCACTGCCGAAGTTCTCCGACGAGACTCAAGAGAGCTTCAAGTTCAGCTTCGCCAACATC
>JAJRTI010000833.1 GCA_024278415.1 Planctomycetota bacterium
AGGGCGTCCACTTTGTCGGCGACGTCATGTTCGACGCGGTGCGGCAAGGCATCGAGACCGGCAAGGGCCAAGCGATGCAAGCGCTCGGGCTTGAATCCAAAGCCTTCTACCTGGCGACCGTGCACCGCCCGCGCAATACGGACGACGCGGGCCGGCTGGGGGCGATTCTTTCCGCGCTCGACGCCCTCCCCCACCCGGTCGTGTTCCCCGCGCACCCGCGCACGCGCAAGGCCCTGGCGGCCGCGGGCCTCACACCCGGGCCGAACGTGCGGCTCGTGGAGCCCATGGGCTACCTCGACATGCTTCAGTTGCTCCAGCATGCGCGCGCCTTGCTCACCGACTCCGGCGGCATGCAGAAGGAGGCCTTCTTCCTCGCGACGCCCTGCGTCACGCTGCGCGAGGAGACCGAGTGGGGCGAAACCGTAGACGCCGGGTGGAACCGGCTCGTGGGCGCGGACGGACAGGCCATCGCCGCCGCGGTCGCGGCCTTCGATGCCGACGACTGGGGCGCCAAGCCGCGGCCACAACCGTACGGCGACGGCCACGCCGCGGAAAAGATTGTGAGCGCGGTCAGAGAGTTCGTCGCGGCCAACTGACGCGGTGTCCGGCCGTTTGGGGTATCCACCTCAGGGAAAAGCCCTGTCGCCATGTGCTGTTGACAGGTGGGCACGCGGCGACATAGCATGCCGGGTCTGCGCGGGTCTTGCGATCCAGTTGTGGGAGCCCATGCGGAGTGCGTTCCCGCACGTGCGGGAACGCCGCTTGCGAACGGCGAGCCCGTGTGCACAGCAAAGCAGCGCGACGCGCTGCCTGCCAGCCAAAGCGCCGTCAAGCCGGCGCACTCCACAACGCGGCGCATCAACAACATGTGGTCGCTCGCAAACCGTTAAGCGACTCGAGGAGGAAGATGAATGGTAAGACATGCTGGCCGAACACTTGGAGTGCAATTGCTGCTCGCCTGCTTGTGCGCGGCGTGGCTTTGTGCGGCGGCCTCCGCTGCGGATGCGACGGATCCACTTCTGAAGAACGCCAGCTTCGAAGCCATCGCCAAACTCAAAGCGCCACCCAAGGGCAACTCGATCGGCAGATGGGTGCTCGAGAGCGGCCTGCAAGCGCCAGTCGGCTGGGGGCTGTCACCGGCCTTCCCTGGCCAGTTGGAGGTGGTCGAAGGAGGCGCCGCGGACGGCAAGCGCTTCCTGCGCGTGGCGGCCATGCCCACCCGCGCCAGCCACCTGGTGCAGTTGTGCCCGGGGTTGCGGCGGGGCCTCAGTTACGAAGTCACGCTCCGCTACCGCGGCGGGCCCGTCGAGTTGAGGGTATACGAGTATGACAGCAAGGGCCGACTCAAGACCGACCGCGCGTTCGCGGTGGGCCAGCCCACCCCGCGGCGCGATGGCCCGTGGGGCACGCTCAAGGGCGTGTACAAAATGCCCACGGGCATGGCGAAAGTCTGCCTGGCCGTGGCTGTGCCGGACGGCAGCGAGGCGGACCTCGACGACGTGCGCATCAGCAAGCTCGAACGCTCCGAGAAGTGGCTCAACGTGCGCGAGTTCGGCGCCAGTGGCTCCGAGTACGAGACCACAGCGGACACAACCGCCGGCTCGAAAGTCGTCACGCTCGATGAGATCGGAGATTTCGAGGTGGGCCAGCAGGTGGCCATATCCAAGTGCAATCCCCACACGGGCGAAGGCCTCGTCTGGGGCAAACCGCTGAACAAGAGGCGCGAAGTCTATTTCAAGGAGCAAGTCCAGACGCGGGGGTACGACGGCAGCAAGGGCAACTGGACCGTGTACGTTCTGGACTTCGCCGGCACGAACCCGCCCACCTTCCGCTGGAGCGACGACCTGGGGCTCACCTGGAAAAAGGCGACGCGCGTGGCCGGCGATTGGCAGAAGCTCAACGGCGGCGTCGAGATCAAGTTCCCCAACGTCGACTTCTGGACCCAGCCCGCGATGGCCAGCTTCGGCGGACGCGACCAGCTCATCAGCACGATCGTGAAAGTCGAAGGGAACGCGATCACGCTTGCCGACCCCGCGCTCATCGACGCCAAGGGCTGCATCGTCCAGCACACGGACAGCGGCCCGCTCCAGGCTGCGTTCGACCGCGCGGTCGGCGAGGGCCGCAATATCTTCATCCCGTCCGGGCGCTATCGCCTCACCCGCGGGATCACCCTGCGCAACGGGGACGGCATCACGGTGGAGGGCGAGAACGAGCAGACCACCATTTTCGACATCCGCAACGGCACGGGCGCGTGCATCTCCGTCGTGGGCGGCACGTCCATCACCATCCGCAAGCTCCGGTTCGAGGGCTTTAGCGGCTTTGCCGAACGCAAGCAAATGGGGTCCATGCGTGCACGCGGGTACGCGCACATGTGGGGCTTCTTCGTCAAGCACTGCAACGCGATCCGCATCAGCAGCCCCGAACGGATCCTGGTCGACAACTGCCACGCGACCGGCATGTCGGCCGAGTGCTTCTACTCCGCGAGCCGCGGCCGCAGTGGCAACTCCGATCCCGCTCGATACACCCAGTCCATCATCTACCAATACTGCACGGTGACCGACTGCGCGCGCAACGCGTTCAACAACAACGACCACGCGGAAAACACCGCGGTGCTCTACTGCCGCGTCCAAGACGTAGGCGGCTGTAGCTGGGAGGGTGCGTCCCGTTTCGTCAAGATCGTGGGCAACTACTTCCGCAACGCCGGCACCGTGGCCATCGGCAACACGCGCTCCCGAAGCGCATCGTTCGACGTGCTGCCGACGGGCCAGCACATTGTGGCCCACAACACGTTCGAGCAGGAGATGGCGTACGGCGGCTGCGCAATCCGGTCATCGGCCGGCGCCACGCCGGTGGTCATCAGCAACAACATCTTCATCAACTTCAACACCTCCGCGATCGAGACCAACAGCTATGGCGACGACCGCCATCTCCCGTCGGCCAATACGATCATCACCGGCAACGCCATCGACCTGACCTGCGTCCGCGGCGACTCCCGGGCCCGCTTCGGCATCCGCATGGGCGCGGACGACGCGACGATCAGCGACAACCAGATCTACGTCCGCGGCGGGCCCGACCCGCTGGTGCAGGGCATTGTGCTCCAAGAGCCGGCCCGCAACATCGTGGTGCACGACAACATCGTGCGCGGCTGTGGCGTCGGCCTGCTGGCCACGAAAATGGTTGCCCGCGTCACCGAGGTGCTCGACAAGCGCACGTTCCGCGGCGGACGCGGCATCGCCTGGCCCCGGCGGCGCACGCACGGCTACCGCGGGTTGCGCATCGCCTGGCTGCCGCGCGGCAATGCCAAGCCGGTCCTCGGCCCCGAGATCAAGACGTTCGACCCGGACGCAGGCGTGTTTCGGCTGACGCAGGACTGGCGCCTCCAGAAGAGCGCCCGCTTCGCCCTCTGGTCGCCGCAAGGCTTCCGCTGGAGCATCCACCACAACATCATCACCAACTGCACGCAGCCCGTGAGTATCGACGTGTTTGGCGGCCCGACCGCGGTGTTCGCGGACAACATGCTCTCGCGTGGCGAGACCACCGGCGTGAAAGTCGCGGCCGACATCCGCGGCCTGTTCAAGATTGCGGACAACCAGTTCGCCGGCTTCGACGAGCCCGGTTCCGTCGCTCTCATGCTGCACCCCGATCCGCTCGGCCGGGCCGGCCGCACCATCTGCCGCGACAACCTGTTCGCCCAGTGCGCGACGCCCATCGGCGAGGGAGCCAAGGGCGTGTGGAAGGCCGCGATCAAGGGCGGCAACGTCTTCGGCGGCAAGGCCGAAGCATCGGCCCGAGAGACGGGCAAGGCGCGCGTGCAAACGTTCGAGGCCAAGGGCAAGCAAACCGCTCTGTTCAAGGCGACTCGCCGCACGTCGCCGATTGTTGTCGATGGCAAACTCTCGGACTGGTCATGGGGCAAGGCCGCGCCGGCCGTGGCTCTGACCCGGACCCACGTGGGCCTGCCCAGTGGCGGCTTCACCGCGCGCAGCCTCGCGGCTTACGACGACCAGGCGCTGTATCTCGCGCTCGACGTCTCGCTCCCCAAGGGCCAAGCGTTCAACGCGCAGGACGGCGTCGAGTGGTCCCTCGCGAGTGCGGACGAGAAGCAGGTCACCCCCGTCTACATCCTCTCGTGCAAGGCCGATGGCAGCGTCGATAGCCTGACCGCGATGGGCGCGGACGCGGAGCAAGCTGCAAGGCTGAAGGCGGGCGCTACGTTCGCCGTGGCCAAGTCCGCAAAGGGCTGGTCCTGCGAGTGGCGTGTCCCCTGGACCGCGCTCGGCGTGTCGCCAGCCAATCCGCCCAAGGCTTGGCTCATGAACATCGGCGTCCGCTCCGCAGCAAGC
>JAJRTI010000834.1 GCA_024278415.1 Planctomycetota bacterium
CGGACTGCGTCCGCAACCCTGGGCTAGAAGACAGAAGCCCGTTGGGCTTCGGGATTGCGCTTCCGTTGGTTGAAGCGTAATCCCGCAAAGGGCGTGATGTCCAAAGCCCGGCGATTGTGGCACTTGGCTGAAATGTTACCTTCGGCCTTTTCGGGCTTTCTCCGTGTTTTCTCAGTCCGCGGCCACTGCACCGGGCAGCCCACGACCCTTACTGCCCATCATGGAACATGCAGGGGGCGGCCTTCCCAGCTTGCAGGCCCCCCCCACAGCGCGGCCGCCGCTTGTCCCCCTCTCCAGGCATCGCGGGTTTCGACCTGGCCTGCGAGCGCGCCGCGTCGTATGCGCGGCGTTGGGACACAGGAGTCTGCCAGCGTGCGGCCGATGAGAGGGCGAGAGCGAGGGCTCACGCCCGGCGATATCGGCCTGCCAAGAACTGCACCTGTGGGCGAGGCTTTCTGCTATAGTAGCCCGCGAGGGGTGCGCCCGGGCCATGATCGGGGCCGCGCCGCTGTTGGAGGCGAAGTATGTCGAACCTGGCCTTCGGGATTCCGGCACTGGCCGAGGTTTTGTTGGCAAGTTGGAGCGACCATGAACGAGCCCGTGGCAATCTGCACCTTCCTCATCATCGCGGCGACCGTGTACGCCTCGTACCGCGGGTTCAAGGAGGCCGCGTTCCGGGAGCGCTTCGTTTTCGACTCGCTGGCCGTCTTGCGGGGCCGAGAATATCACCGGCTGGTGACGTCCGCGTTCCTGCACGGAGACATGCCCCATCTGGCGTTCAACATGATCAGCCTGTATCTGTTCGGCCGGGACATCGAGTTGCTCTTTGGCCGGCACACGCTGCTGCTCATCTACTTCGCCGCGATCGTAGGCGGGAGCCTCCTCTCGCTCTATCTCCACCGCAGCCACGAGTACCGCGCGCTCGGCGCATCCGGCGGGGTTTGCGGCGTCATCTTCGCCTCGATCTTCCTCCTGCCCGGGGGCCGCATCATCGTCTTCCCGCTTCCGTTCCCGATCCCGGCGTGGTTGTACGCGATCCTCTTCGTGGTCGCGTCGTTCGTGGGCATGCGCCGGCGAGCGGACAACATCGGCCACGACGCGCATCTCGGGGGTGCGATCATTGGGCTGCTTATGGCCACCGCACTTCGGCCGTCCATCGTGGCCGACAGCCCGCGGCTCTATGCCGCGATCATGGGCCTCTCGCTCGCTGCGATGGCCTACGGCTACCGGCGCCCACTGCACAGCACAGCGCCCGGGCCCGCCACCGGCACGGGCTGGGGCGAGGCCGTGGCGCGCGTGAGGGACAAGGCGCGCGCCAGGAAGGAGGCGAACGACGAGGAGGAGCTGGATCGGCTGCTGGCGAAGATCTCGCAGTCGGGCATGGCCAGCCTGAGCCAAGCGGAACGCAAGCGCCTCGCCGTCATCTCTGAGCGCAAGCGCGCGGGCAAACGACACGCGTGATGCGCGCCCGCCATGAGCAGCGGGAAACGAAGGGGCAAGCGCGATCCCTACAGCTTCTTGGCCAGGTAGTCCCGCAGCACCCCACCTAACTCCTCGTCGGCCAACGCGAAATCGAGGAAGGTCTTGTAGTAGCTCTCGTAGTTCCCGATGTCATAGCGTTTTGCGCCGTTGGTGAACTTGACGCCAAAGACCTTGTGGCCCCACTTGATGATGAGGCGGATCGCGTCGGTGAGTTGAATCTCGCCGCGCGAGTCGGCCTGGGTCTTGCGTAATGCGGTGAAGATGAGGGGGTCGAACACGTAGCGCCCTGCGATGGCCAAGTTGCTCGGCGCGTCTTCCACGGACGGCTTCTCCACAAGATCCTTCACCTCGAACGCGTCCCCGTCGTCGCCCGGCAGGGCAATGCCGTAGTTCTTGACGTCTTCACGCGGCACTTCCTCGAACCCGATCACGCATGCGGCCTTACGGGTGAGAAAGCAGTCCGCGAGCTAGGTGATGATCGGCGCGTCTTCGCCCTGCGTGACGATCGAGTCGCCCAAGCCCACGACGAACGGCTGGTCGCCGGCAAAGGGCTCGGCATACATGATCGCGTCGCCAAGACCGTTCTGGTGACGCTGCCGCGTGTAGAAGAAATGCACGCCGGTGTCGGAGAACTGGAGCGCCTTGAGCAAATCGAGCTTCCCGCTCTCGCGCAGGCTACGCTCTAGCTCCAAGTCCGAATCGAAGTGGTTTTCGATGGAAACCTTGCTGCGGCCCGTGACGAAGAGGATCTGGTTCACGCCCGATCGCTCGAACTCCTCGACCACGTACTGCACCACCGGCTTGCGGCCCACCGGCAACATCTCCTTGGGCTGCGATTTGGTCGAGGGCAGCAGTCGTGTGCCGAGCCCTGCCACGGGCACGACGCCGTTGGTAATGGCCGTCTTCATTGCGCTTGGTTTCTCGATCCGGGGATGGGGTGGAACGAAACACTATTCTATGCGCCCGGGATGTGGCGCACAGGGGGCGACCAACTATACCATGCCCCTCCCGCGCGATCAACGCAGGGAGCGGCGCCGCGACGCGGGGCCGGGGACACGAAGTCGGACGCTTCGCGTCCGCCGTACGGCGGATTCCTGTCCCCGCCCGCGCGCACTCGTCAGAACGGCACCTTCAGCCCATGGATGCCGGTGATGGCGGAGATGGCGAGCCAGAAGCCGCCGGCCGCAAAGTTGCCCAAGATCATCCCCAAGAACATGGGCCGGGCCTGCTGGTAGAGCTTGAGGCCGCCGATCCAGATGATCGTCCGCTTGAAGAGCCAGCCCAAGAAGATCGAAAACCAATACCATTCGGTCGGGCCCGCTTGCGCGATGGGCAACCCGATGGGGTGTAGCGGCCACCAGGCGAAACGGTGGTGCAAGATCGTGAACAGCCACACCGCGCCCGCGCCGATGCTCATGAACACCAAGCGGCCGTAGCTGACCTCCTCCGGCGAGCGCGAGAGCCGAGCCACGTACCGCCACGGATACTGGGGGCCCGAGACGAAGAACCAACTGTTCGCGTTGCATCCGCCGAGCGTGTAGCCGAAGTGCAGCGTGGCCCAACACGACGCGGCGATCGCGACCGGGATGGCCAAGACAATCGCCCAGAGCAGCGGCTTGCTGCGGATGCGAAGCGTATCGGAGAGCTTCCACGCGTGCGCACCCGTGCACATGACTAACGTGCGCACGTCGCCAGCCCACACGCACGTCATGCCCAGTGCGGCCACCCCGGCCGGGCCGAACGCGCTCGAACCGAACACGTTGATCATGAACACGCCGCCGATCATGGGCGCCCGCGTCATGGGCACGCCGCTCTCCACCACGATGCGCGTGATGGCCAAGAAGATCGCCATCACGACCACCACGAACAGCGGCGCGTACATCCACGGCAGCCCGGAGCGCACCATCCACCCGCCGATGAGCACGCACCCGGCCACGACGGTCAGCAGCGCGGTGCGCGGAGACATGGGCTCGTCTTCGCCGCCGGCCAGGGGCTCGTTCCTGATCGCACAGCGCACCACTTCGCCAAGATGGGTGCGGGCGACCCACACGCAGATCGTGATGAACGCGAGCATCGCGCCGATGCCCTGGCTCGCGAGGATCGCACCGCCGGTCGAATACGGGCTGTACCCGCCGGTGCGGATCTGGAGCCCGATGACGTTGAACACGCCCCGCTCGATCTGCTGCACAAGCGAGAAGAACCAGATGCTGAACGCCATGGGCAGGTTGATGAGGAACGTGAAGCCCAGCACCGGGAAGCTCAGCCGCAGCGACAGCCGGCACAAACGCCGCGCGAAGTACACGCTCTTGCCAAAGGTGAGCGTGGGCAGCGATTGGCCGATCGTCTCCGACATCACCACGCCCAGGCAATTCCACCCGAAGAGGCAAAACGGAATCGCGAAGCCGATCCACATCATCTTGTTGCGGAAGAACGCCGGCACCACCCGGCCCGGCTCGGTGTGCACCATCTCGATGGGAAGTTGCGCAAGCGGGTAGACCAAGCGCTCCCGCACGATCCACTGCCGGCGGAACACGACCGTGAGCCCCAGCATGACGCTGTAGAGCCCGGCCAGCAGCACGCCCCACCAGATCATGGGCAAGATCCACGGGCTCCAGGGGATGGTCTGGCCGGTCGGCAGCCCCTCGAAGAAGTAGCGGATCGTCGCCTCGTCTGCCGGCATCAGCCACGCCGGCACGTACGGGACGATCAACTCCGTCCAGCGGTTCTCCTGGCTCGCGTAGTACTGGAGCCCCGCCGGCGTGGGCAAGAGGTAGCCTACAAGCCCCATCGTGGTCACGTTGCAGCCTACCGCGAGCATGAGATACACGACGATCAATTCGCCGGTGCCGAGCGCCCATGAGCGGCGGACGAATGCGGTGGGCACGTTCACGAACAGAACAAACGCGAAGAAGATCGCGTGCGCGGCCACGAGCGTGAAATCGCAGGCCATGTACGAGCCATCGATCGCCATCAGGCTCGCCGGGCACATGATGCACAACCCGATTGTGAGGCCGAGGCCAATGAGCACCGCGCGCAGCGTGAGCGGCGAACGCGCCGGAGCCGGCGCCAGGTCAGTCGGTGATGCGTTTGTGTCGAGCACTCAGTTCTCCACTCCCGGGCGGGGCTGGATGCGGACGCTGCAGCCTATCGATCGAGCCGCCACCTTCTCTCAGCAAGCATGCAGCGTGGTGGGGCCGCCTATCAAAGCAACCGGAGCATCATCATGCAAGCCAGATAAGTTCGGGACCAGCCTGCCCGCCCGATGGGAAGCGAGCGGTTGCAATATGCCCGGCTTGCGGTAGGATTGGCGCAGAGGACTTGCCCACCCCCTGTGCGTTGGGCCTATGGAGTAGGAGACTTCACATGCGGGCTATTGTGCTGACTGGTGCGATTGCGTGCGCGGCGCTGCCCATGGGCTGCCGCAAGCCGGCCGGTGAGCGGCCGGAGGTCGTGGTGTACACCGCGCTCGACCGCGGTTTCTCCGAGCCGATCCTGGCCAAATTCACTGAGCGCACGGGCATCGTCGTGCGCGCGAAATACGACACGGAGGCGACCAAGACCGTGGGGCTTGTGACCGCGATCCGATCCGAGCGCGGCCGGCCGCGGTGCGACGTGTTCTGGAACAACGAGATCGTCAATACGCTGAGGCTCAAGAGCGATGGCCTGCTCGCGCCCTACAAGTCGCCCGCGGCCGAAGCGATCCCAGCCGCGTTCCGCGGCCCGGACGGGTACTGGACCGGCTTCGCCGCGCGGGCGCGGGTGATCCTCGTCAACACCCACCTCGTGCCACGCGGCAGTGAGCCGAAGTCCGTGCACGAGTTGTCGCAGCCCAAGTGGCGCGGCAAGGCTGGCATGGCCAAGCCGCTCTTTGGCACGACCGCGAGCCACGTGGCCTGCCTGTTCGCAACGCTCGGCGCCCCTCGGGCGCGGCAGTTCATGCTTGGCCTCAAGGCCAACGGCATCACCATCGAGGCGAGCAACAAGAGCTGCGCGCTCATGGTGGCCGCCGGCGAACTGGCCGCCGGCCTGACCGACACAGACGACGCGATCATCGAGGTGGAGAAAGGCAAACCGGTGAAGATCGTGTTCGCCGACAGCGGCATGCCCGGCTCGGGCGTGCTCGTCATCCCCAACACGCTGGCGCTCGTCAAAGGCGGCCCGGCGCCGGAAGCCGGCAAGCAGCTCATCGACTACCTGCTCTCCCCGGAGGTGGAAGCCGCGCTCGCCGCGTGCCCGTCGAGGCAGATCCCGCTCAACCCGGCGGTCGCGCGGCCGGCCGAGTTGGGCGTGCCCAAGAACATGAAGATGATGCCGGTCGACTTAGCCAAGGCCGCGGCCGCGTTCGACTCGGCCGGCCAGTTCGTGAAGGAGCATTTCCTGAAGTAGCCACGTGCCTGGGGACGCGATGCGGAAGTCCCGCACGTGCGGGAATCGCAGCGTGCGCAGGCGAAGCAACGAGACGCGTCGCCGCATGCGCCAGCATGCGGGCCAACTGACGAGCGGCGCGCAGAACGCCCGCATTCTGGCGAATGCGGCTACCGTGCGCCCTTCCCGAAGGCTCAGAGCCTTCGGGAGGCGGCCTGACGAACTCGTCTGCATGAACCCAAGCGAACTAGAGCATCCGCCTGATCTCGACCGCCGGCGGCCGCGAGCCGGCGCCGGCCGGCTCGCGGCCGCGCTGGCGTGTGCGGTGGCGGCCATCGCGCTGGCGCCGTTGCTGTGGGGGCTGGGAGTCGCATTCGTCGTCGACGGGCATGTGTCGCTGGCGCACTTCCGGGAGGCGTTGGCCGGGGCTGAACAGTTCAGGGGGCTGCTCTGGAACACGACGCGCGTCAGCGTTGGAACCGCTGCGCTCGCGGTGATGCTCGGCGTGCCGCTGGGGCTGGCGCTCTTCCGCTGCCAGTTCCCCTTGCGCCGGGTGTTGCTGGCCGTGGCCGTGGCGGCGCCGCTCGTGCCCATGCCTGTGGTGGTGGGCGCGTGGCTTTCGGTGCTGGGCATCCAGGGCTGGGCCACGCCGGCGCTCAAGCCCGCGTTCGCCGCGTTCGGCATGCACTACGACGTGCACGGCTTGGCCGGCGCGGTGTGGGTCATGGGCGCCGCGTACGCGCCCCTCGTGGCGCTCGTCGTGGGCTCGGCCGCGCTCCGCGTGCCGCGCTGCTTGGAGGACGACGCGCGGCTCGACGGCTCGCGGTTCTCGGTGTTGCGCCGCGTAACGCTGCCACATTGCTTGCCGGCGCTCATGGCCGCGGCCGCGCTCGTGCTTGCGCTCAACACGGTCGAACTGGCCGTCACCGACGTGCTGCGCGTGCGCACGTTTTCCGAGGTTCTCTACGCGGACTTCCAGCTCACGGGCGACGCGGGGCGCATGGCCGCCATGGCCCTGCCGGCCACGCTGCTCCTCGCGGCTGCGTTCGCCGCGGCGCTGGCCTGCGCGCGCTCATGGTGGCGCGGCCTGCTGGCGTCGTCCGAGGGTTCGACGGCCGGCGGCGCGCGTCGCAGTTGGCTCGCTTTCGGGGTGGCGGCCGGGGTGCTGGCGCTGCACCCGGGCGTGCCCGTGGCCTCGCTTGTGGTCAAACTCGGCTCGCCGGCCACGCTCGTGTCGGCCGCGGCCAGCGCATGGCCGGAACTCCGCACCGGCCTGGGCGTGAGCGTGCTCGCCGCGACGCTGGCGGTCGCCGCGGCCTTTCCCCTGGCCGCCTCCGCACGGGGCCGGCGCGTTGTCGCCGTGGGTGTGCTCACTTGGCTCGCGGTCAGTCTCGCGGCGCCGGCGCCGCTTGTGGGCATGGGCCTCACGCGCCTCCTCAACCGGCCCGGCTTGCTGGGGTGGATCTACGACTCGCCGGCCGTGCTCGCACTCGCCTGCTTCGCCCGCTTCCTGCCCATTGCAGTGCTCGCCTGCATACCCGCGGTCAACGCGATCTCTCGCGATCTAGAGGCGGCGGCCGAACTGGACGGCGCCGGGGCCTGGCAGCGGCTCGTCGAAATTGTCGCGCCGCTCTGCTGGCGTGGTATGGCCACGGCGTGGGTGTTGGTCTTCGCACTCAGCATGGGCGAACTTGGCGCGTCCGTACTGGTCGCGCCGCCGGGCAAGGCCACGCTCGCGATCCGCGTATTCACGTTCCTGCACTACGGCGTCGACGACGCGCTCGCTGCGATCTGCCTGCTGCTGCTGGCGTCTGTGGCCGCGCCCGTGCTTGTGTTGTTATGTGTTGTATCCTGGCAACGCCCGCGTTAAAGCCGAACAATCCACCCGCGTCATGGGATGAAAGGTTACAGCCGTAACGGCCAGGGGCGTGGAACAGGGGGCGCACAGGGCCGCAGCGCTGGGGCCTGGGGGCGTCTCATGCTACAGGCGGGAGCATGTAAGCCTTGTGCTGTTGGTGTATTAGAGCGGCCAACATTTGCATTGACACATCCGGCTTCGACCGGTAATATGTGGCCATTCGCAAACGTACGAAACAAGGATGATTCCCGCGCCATCGAGGGGGTTGGCCCGGTAGGAGATGCTACGTGGCAGGTCGTTTTCTGAAGGCGAGCGAAATTGCCGCTATGTGCGCCGTCACCCCCGCGGGGGTTCGGAAATGGATTCGCTCTGGCAAACTCAAGGCCTACTCCACCCCCGGCGGGCAGTATCGCATTGAAGAGGGGGAACTGCACCGGTTCCTGGCTGAGAATGGGATGCCGCTCACCCCAGGCCATTTTTCCAAGTCGACCCAGACAACGATCCTTGTTGTCGACGACGAGCCCGACATCGTCGATTTCATCCGTGAGACGCTGAGCACGGCTAAACCGGGCTACCGCGTCGTGGCAGCTTACGACGGGTACGACGCCTGCATTTTGGCGGGTTCGGCGAAACCGGATCTGTTGCTTCTTGACCTGGTGTTGCCGGGATTGGACGGGTTCGAGGTGGCCCGCCACATCCAGCAAAACCCCATGACCGGGGATGTGAAGATCCTCATCGTTACCGCGTTCGACCCGCTTCTGACCGAGGACCGAATGGAGGAGCTGGACATCGCGGGGGTCGTGCAGAAGCCCTTCGAGCCCTCGGAACTCATTCGGGAAGTGGAACGGCTCTTGCCCGCGGCGAGGTAGCCGGCCGCTGGGGACGCGTCGTGCCGCCGGCGAGTCACATCGCGTCGCTCTTCCCAGGGGCCCAGTCCGGCCAGTCGAGCGACTTGCGGTAGAGGTTCATGGCTTGGAGCCGCGCCGCGATCTCCGGCCGCGCCGCCTTGCCCGGCCAGCAGGACTGGAGGTCGCCGAACTCATAGTACGGCAGTGTGAGCAGGAACTCGATCATCTGCTCGCGCAGCTCCTTCACACGCTCGGGTTGCGCGGCCGCCAGGTTGTGATGCTGCTGGGGGTCTCGCCGCAGGACGTAGTATTCGTCCCGGCCGTCGGTCGAGTACACGTACTTCTCCGTCGTGCTGCGCCACGTCTTCTGGCTGCGGTTGTACCGGCGCACGTCGAAGTCGGGCGCGATGCGCAGCACGCGCTCCATGAGTTGCACCGGCGTGAATGCTTCCGCCAGCGCGAACTCGCGCAGGCCCTCTCCCCTCGCAGCCGCGAGGAGACTGCGGCTCTGGAGCGCGGCCGGCCCCGGCGCGTCGGCGCCCGCGATCTCGCACAGGGTCGCGAACACGTCGTGGGTCTGGGTGATGCCGGCGATGCGCGTGCCCGGCTCGAAGATGTCTGCCCCTTTCGCCACAAGCGGCACGTGGATGAGCGAATCGCAGATTTCGCCCAGGTGGCCCCACCACGGAGGCCGGTCGCCCATGACGTCGCCGTGGTCGGACGTGAGGATCACCACCGTGTCGTCGTAGAGCCCACGCGCCTTGAGCGCGTCGAGCACGGCCCTGAAGTTGTCGTCGCACGCGCGCACCTCCGCGTCGTTGAGGCAATGCAGGATCTCCCACTCCCGCGGGGTGAACACGACTTGCTCCGCGACGACCTGCATCACGTTCTGCCGCTCCATCACGGACTGGATTTCCTCTTCGCTCACCCCGTCCATCATGAACTCGCGCAGGTAGCGCTCCGGCGGATGATACGTCGCGTGGGGTTCGCTGAAGATAGTGAAGAGGAAGAAGGGCCGGGTAGCGTCCCGCGCATCGAGCCAGGCCTCCACGGTCTCGATGTTGAGCGCCGCGCCGCCTTGGGCCTGGAACTCGGGCAGCTCCCACCCGCGCGTGGGCGGGTTCTTGCCGCCGCCCATGCCGCGGTCCACGTACACCTCGAACCCGCGGTCCAGGCCGACGGGCCCGGAGCCCCAGGTGTTGGTCATGATGCCGCAGGTCTGGTAGCCCGCGCCGGAGAGCGCCTCCGCGAGCGTGGGGAGCGCGTCGTTCACGTACTCGTGGTCGCCGTCCGCG
Source organism: Planctomycetota bacterium (assembly GCA_024278415.1). The sequence continues at coordinate 9,849 of JAJRTI010000834.1, forward strand.
CGGTGCGTGTACACGTGGCAGCCGGTCATCATGGACGCGTATCCGGGGAGGCTCCAGATGCCGGCCGAGATGTTCTGCTCGCACACGACGCCCTCCGCGGCGACCGCGTCCCACGTGGGCGACGTGGGCTTGGGGTAGCCGTAGCAGTGCAGGTTCGCCGCGCGTTGCGTGTCCGCGACCATGAGCAGGATGTTGGGCTTCGAGGTCGGCATGTGGGTCTCCGTGTGAAAGGCAAGGGGACGCGATGCGGAAGCCTCTCGCCGCCAGGCGAGAGGATCGCATCGTGTCCCCGGACACGCAGACGGGTTCCAGGGCCACGACGTCGGACGCTTCTTGGTTCACGTCTCCGGCGGCGCGGTCATGCCTGCTCGTCCGGCTCTGACGACTGTCGCTGCGTGATGAGCGCATAGCCAATGGCGAACGCGGCGGGAATGCATCCCATGTCCAAAACCGCGGGCGCCCAAGCCCAACGCGCGGTGCCGGGCAAGGGGCAGATGAGCAAACTCAGCGCGCCCGCGATGCCTCCGACGAAAAGCGTCAGCGAGGTCGAGCCCTTGCGGCGAGCGGCCTCGATCATCGACGACGCGTTCCCGATCGCAAACAGCAGCCAGACCGCGGCGAGGAGACCCGCAAACACCCAGCGTATGATGTTGATTATTGCCATGGGGGAGTTCGTCTCACGCGGATCGCGCTGTCTGGGGACGTGATGCGATCCCGTCCGCCTAACGGCGGTCTGGGGACACGAAGTCGGACGCTGCGCGTCCTTGGTTCATGTCCCCGCCGCCTCGGGCTACCGCGCCGGTCGGTACCACATGCTGCGCCAGTATGCGCGGTCGGTCTTGAACACGTCGATCGGGTCCTGGGTCACGTCGAACGTCGCAGGCAGCACGCCGAAGCGCTTCATCTCGCGCACGTAGTGCTTGTTCGGCTTGAAGCCGGGCATGTTATAGAGCTTGGCGCTCTGGAGGTACTTGTGCGGTGCGTCGAGCGCTTTGAGCATGCGCTGGTAGTCGGGGTCGTTCGTGTCCTTGAACACCGGCCCCGGGCAGATGCCGTACCCGCCGGCCTCCTTGGCGAGGGGGGCGAGGAGCGCCTTGGACTTGGCCGGCCGCGACTCGTTGAACAACAACGGCGTCGCGAATCGCTCCGCGCCTTTGGGGATCTCGCGTGTGTAGTGCGGACGTTTGCCGCGGGGGTTGGTGGGCAACCGCATGCCGTCCTTGTTGTGGCACTTGCCGCAGCGCCGGGCCATGATGCCCCAGACCGAGCCGTGCACGGTAGGGCCGGTTGTCGTCATGAGGGCCGCGTACGTGCCGGCGTATGCCGCGCCGGTGTCAATCCAGTTGGCGACCGTGCGCACCTCGGTCGGGGACAGGTTCACCTTCTCGTGGTGCTTGAGAATCTTCTGCATAAGCGGGCTCGCGCCGGTGCCGATCGTGCGCGGCGCACGGTTGCCGTACGCGTTGGCCCCGTCCGTGTACTGCTTGCGCAACAGGAGCGTCCAGTAGCCTTGCGTAAAGCGTTTGCGCCCCATACGCGGGCCGTAGTCGTCCGTGAGCACGACGCGGCCGTCGAACTTTTCGTAGTTGTGGCAGGACACACAGTGTTTGTTGAGGATGGGTTGCACGTGGGTGGGGAAGTCGATCACGTCGGGCACGCCCTCGAAGCGCTCGATCCGGCTTGCTGGGCGCTGTGTGGCCATGAGCGCGGCGCCGGCGCCCATGGGCGGCGCCTGGCCGCGGGGCTCGTGGCAGCCCACACAACTCGTGGTCTCGCCCGGCACGACGCTCGTGAAGCTCTGCATGCGTTTGACCGACAGCCCGTCCTTGTCGAGCGCGACGAAGAAGACCGGCCGGTTGGCCGGGACCTCGAAGTACGCCGACCCATCCGGTTCGACCGGCACGGTGCCGAGCACGCGCTCGATGGTGAACGTGCCCGCCATGCTGAGGATGTCCATGCCTCCGCTGTGGTTGACCGGCTTGGGCAGGGGCTCCACCACGAGCAGCTTCTTGATCTCCCCGCGCTTGACTCCGTCCATGTTCCGGCCCACGTACGCGTCTTGAAGGATGAGGCGGCCTGTGGCCTTGCTCAAGTTCGTCTGATCGGGGATCACCCGCTCGCGGCGGCGGCCGCGGAGGGGCCGCGGCTCGTGCACAAGCTTCTCCGCGCGGTAGAGTTCCTGCGTCGCGCCGGTCTCGTCCATGACGAGCAGTTGTTTGTCTTGTGCGACGAGGAAGAGTTTCTCGGACAGGGGGTAGGGATCGCGGAAGGTCGGCGACTTGTTGATCGTCTTTTCCGACGCCTTCTCGTCAGGCCCCGCGGCCGGGGTGACGATGGTGATCGCTCCCGCGTGCTCGCGGCGGCCGTGGCCGGGGTTGAACGACGCGACGACCTTGTTCGCGCCGGGAATGGGCTTGGCGTCGATGAACACACGGCCCGGGTACATGTTGCCGTAGTAAGTCATCTGGCCGGAGCCGTCGGGGTTGATGGTCCACAGGTGGTGGAAGGTGACCTGGTTGCGGTCGATGTATTCCCAACG
>JAJRTI010000077.1 GCA_024278415.1 Planctomycetota bacterium
GCGGCCTGCGTCCGCAACCCTGGGCTAGAAGACAGAAGCCCGTTGGGCTTCGGGATTGCGCTTCCGTTGGTTGAAGCGTAATCCCGCAAAGGGCGTGATGTCCAAAGCCCGGCGATTGTGGCACTTGGCTGAAATGTTACGGGGATCTTATGTATGTCATCTACTAGATATTCCGTTCCCGTGCGCACAGGATCGAGTGGAGGGATGCTCGACGCCGAGCCTCGACTCCGACCGGAGTTCCGTGACGCTCTGGCCGAGGTCTGTGAGGAGGGCCAGTCCGACAACTGGGACGGCTATGGTGCTAGGGCTGTGAACGCCGAGGCGCATGGGGAGGCTGTGCGCTTCTGTCAGATGCTGCCCGAATCGGCGCCTGTGCCCTAAGTGGGGGTAGATCCTGACGGGGAGATCGCATTCGAGTGGCGGGGGGGCGAACACGACGTGTTCTCAGTGAGCGTCAGTCCTGATCACAAGCTGGTGTACGCCGGCATCTTCGGCGAGAATCGAGTCCACGGAGTCGAGCGGTTTGGCGACGCGTTACCGGAGGCGATCCTCAGCAACCTGCACAGGCTTCTTAACAGGGAATAGTCAATGGAGGCTCCAGTCCTGCCAGGCGAACTCCTGGCGCGCTATCTGCTGAGCAGGACTCAGTTCAGTTCGCAGAAGCGGGTCGTAAAGTCCAGTGCGTTCATGCCGCCGCCATCGGGGGAGCTATCCGTCTTCCGTACCGAGGGCATGGATGCAGAGGCAGTCTGGGAGTTGGGCGAGAGATGCGTGGCCGGGCCCCAAGGGAGGACATTGTGGGGCCGCGCCGATGTTCTAGCGGGGGACGTTGGCGAAGTGGGGCTCACGGTGGACGCAGACGATGATCCGCCACGCCACGCCAACATCGTTGGATGGCCCGAGGAGAAGGACGCGCAGAAGATGCTCGCATTGGAACTGGCTGAGCGCGCGTCCCTTAGCCTCCGGTCCGCGTAGGCCGGAGGGTGCCGCGTCCCAAGGCAAATGCTCTGGTTCGGCCTGTTGCCGCGCTTGCTGCCTCGCTAGCCGCAGCAGGCCCCGGCCTTGTTCCTGAGCGCGCCGTTGATGACGCCCGCCGCGCACCCGACGCCCGCCTGCACTTGGATCGCGTCTGCCGGGCAGTTGCGCGCGCAGGCGCCGCACTCCATGCACGCGTCGCGGTCGACCACCTGCGCCTTGCCATCGGCCACGTCGAAGACTTCGTGGGGGCAGACGATCGCGCACAGGCCGCAGCCCACACACCTGGCTTCGGTGTATTCCAGTGTCACGACGTCGTCGAGGTATCGGAGTGTCATCATGGGTTCGTTGGAGTGGGTCGCTGAGTTACGTGATGAACCGGCTCGTGATCCAGAGCACGAGCCCGGCCGCGCCGGCCGCGATCTGGATGGGCACCGCGATGCGCATTTCTTTCTTCACGCCGGAAAGGGACGTGTACGTGGACGCGCCGGTGAAGTTCATGCCCATGAAGCTGGCCACCGCGAGGATGATGAGCGCCCAGGCGGCCGGCGCGAGCCAGCCGGTCCACTTGCCCCATCGCGCGGCGGCAATCACGGCCAGCGTGAGCGCACCCGCGCTCGCGCCCTTGGTTGCGAACGCGCGGCCGGGCAGCCACGGCAAGAGCGCGGGCGTGAGCGCCGCTCCGGCGAAGATGCCGCAGAGCATCAGCAGCAACGCCGTCGGCCCGTCGTGGAGGAGTCGCGTCGCCGAATACACGCCCGGGCCGAGGCCGGCGAGCAACACGACCACGATCACGGCCGTCCAGAGGGCCTTGGGCCAGAGCACGAGTTCGATCGGGATGAGCGCGATGCGCTCGCCGATGGGGAACGTGACGCGGCGCATATCGGGCGTGGCCTTCATGCCTGCATCCAGGAACGCCGGCAGATCCTCCGCGCGCACCGGGCCGTACACGACTCGGAAGCCGCTCTGCGATTTGACGGCTTGCGCACGCACACCCGGCGCGCCGAGCTGTGGGAGAATGAGTTGGCGGTGCGACACGACCTCGTGGAGCCGAGTCTGTTTGACGCGGTTGACGATCTCCTTCGTGCCGAACGAGCCCTTGCCCGCGGCGCACCAGACGTTGATGCCCTTGGTGTCGAGCACCAGGATCCAACCGTCGATGCCGCCAAGCTGTGAGCGCAGCCGGTCGAAGCTCATCTTGTAGTTCGCGGTCACGAACACCGGCGACTCCGGCGTGGCGTTGCCGACCGCGTAGAGGCCCGGCGCGATCGCGTAGCCCATGCGTCGAATGCCCCAGCGTGCGCGCCACGTGTCGAGCCGGTCGCCCCACTTCAACTCCGTCGACACGCGTGGCACGAGCCCGGGCCGCGTCTCGATCATGGCCTCGACCCAGGAGGGCTTGACGTACGGCCCGTCGGGGGGCGCTCCGCAGCAGGGCGCGCCATCTGCCTGATCCGTGCTGCATGCACACGGGGCCGTTTGCTGGAGGAGAGGCTTTGCCGCAGGCCGCGCATCCGCCTCAGGCCTGGCGTCGCCGTGCTCGGTGATGGGTGCGGTGGGTTTGGGAGTCAGGTTGGCCTCCATGTGCCTTCTTCGCTGAGCTGTGCTATGAACGACTGACCCAATTGTAGCAATCCGGGCGCGACATTGAAGGCGACTGTGCCTCGGAGGGGCACAAGCTGCACGCGCCCGGCCACTGAATGGTGATCCTCTCGGTCTGCTGCGCGCCAGAGAGAAGCCCTGTCGCGCGGCGCTTGCCGCCGGGCTCCAGGGGCGAGCGTTAGGCAGTCGCGTACTTCTGCACGTAGCCCTCTTCCGCACCCGATTTGCGCATAAACTCGATGAACGCGCGGTGCATCTTGCGCGCGCGTTTGGGGTCCTTTTTGATCACGTCATGGTGTTGTGCGCGATCCTTGCGCAAATCGAAGAGCATGCCGGGCCGCTCGACCGGCTCGGACTCTGCGACGATGTAGCACCAGCGCCGGCTGGTGACGGTGACGCGGCTCGCGCCGGGGTCGCCCCAGTTGTTGCGGGACGAAAAGATGTAAGGCCAGTTTCGGCTGCAATCCCAATCCAGGAACGGCATCCAGGGTTGGCCGTATGTGTAAGGGCCGTCAACGCTGCACGCGTCGAGGATCGTGGGCATGAGGTCCGCCGGTTGCACGAGCGCCCTCACGCGCCTGCCGGACTCCATGCCTGGAACTGAGACCAACAACGGGATGCCGGCGACTTCCTCGTACATGGGCCACGGGTCCTCCATCACGACCGTGTGCTTGCCGCACCGGCCGTGCTCGCCGATGGCCATGCCGTGGTCCGACATGAGCACGACCATGGTGTTCTCGAACAGGCCCAGTCTCTCGATCTCCCGCAGTAGCTCGCCAACCCAGCGGTCGGTCAAGGTCACCTCCGCGGCATACCGCGCGCGCAGATGCTTCAGCTCCTCCGGCTTGTAAATGTTTTTTGTGTATCCGTAATTGGGATAGGGGTAGTCCACGCCTTCATAGCCCGGGTCGTACATGTCGATGTAGCGCTGCGGCGTGTGCCAGGTCTCGTGGATTTCGAACGAATCGACCCAGAGGAAGAACCGCTCGGCTCGATGCTTTCGGAGCCACTTGCACGCGGTGCGCATCGTGCGCGCGACAAACCAGTCCTCCTCGTGTTTGAAGTGCGCGGCATTGGCCATGTCGCTCTGATAGTCCGCGCCGTTGTTGCGCATGTTCTCCGGAGGCGCGGGGAACGCTATATCCTCCGGCTGGGTTGTGTTCTCCGGCGGACGCTGGATCACGTGCACGTCGTGGAATCCGCGCGCGAAGCCGGCGGGGATCATGTGGGTCGTGTCGGTGATGAGGCCGGTGCGGTAGCCCGCGGCCTGCATGCACTCGCTGAGCAGCACGTCGTCGTCCCGAAGCTTCGACCAGCCGTAGCGGGGGAAGTTGCACCCGCCGGTGAAGCAGTCCGTGCGCATGGGGATGGTGGGGAACGAGCCCGCGTATGCGCGCATGAACCGCGCCGCGCGCTTGGCGAACGCGTCGATGTTGGGAGTGCGCACCCAACTGGCGTTGTAGCAGCCCAGCGCGTCCCGGCGCAGGGTGTCGAGGCAGATGACGATGACGTTCATGGGGCAGTAATCAGTAATCAGTGAGCAGTGAGCAGTGAGCAGTGAGCAGTGAGCAGAGGGCAGAGGGCAGAGGGCAGAGGGCAGAGGGCAGAGGGCAGAGGGCAGAGGGCAGAGGGCAGAGGGCAGAGGGCAGAATGGGATCACCTCTGGAATTGTTCCGCCACCTTGGGCATCCACTCGGAGGCCTTGATCTTTTGCGGGCACTTCTCTTCGCACTCACCGCACTCCACACACGCGGCCGCGCGCGCGATCTCGGGCATGCCGTTGTAGAGGTTGCGGTTGAGCACGAGCTGGTTGCCCTTGAACACGACCGCATCGTTATAGAGCTGGTAGTTGCGAGGAATGTCCACGCCGGTGGGGCAGGGCATGCAGTACCCGCAGCGCGTGCAGGGGATCACGCTGAACTCCGCGTATGCTTTCTGCACGCGGGCGATGACTTCCAGCTCCGCGTCTGTCATCGCGCCAACGCTGGAGCGGTCCGCGCTGTCCAGGTTGGCTACGACGTGCGACATGGCGCTCATGCCGCTGAGCACGACAGACACTTCGGGTTTGTTCCACAGCCACTGGAGCGCCCAGTCGGCCGGGGTGCGCTGCACCGGCGCGGAGTCGAAGATCGCCTTCACGCTGTCCGGTGCGTTCGCCAAGCAGCCGCCGAGCAGCGGCTCCATGACGACCACCGCGAGGCCCTTGTCCGCGGCGAACTTGAGGCCCTCTGTGCCGGCCTGCACGTCCTCGTTCGCGTAGTTGTACTGGATTTGCGCCAGAGCCCAGCCGTCGTACGATTCGATGATCTCCGTGAACAGTTCGTAGTGGTCA
>JAJRTI010000835.1 GCA_024278415.1 Planctomycetota bacterium
CGGGTCAGGCGTAGCCGCAAGTGCGTCGAGCTGTACGTGTGCAGCGTGTTCGGCACGCGCGACGACGCGGAGAAACTGCTCGACCGCGTGGCCGACGCGGGCTATCCCGCGCTCCAGCGCCGGATAGCCAAGTGGTGGAAGACGTACTGGAAGCAGGCGGCCACGGTCGACCTGCCCAACGACACGCTCATGCTGCTCTACTACCTGGGGCTCTACAAGCTGGCCGGCCTCTCCGTGCCCGGCGGCCCGGCCGCGACGCTCCAAGGCCCGTGGGTCGAGGAGCACCGCCTCCCGCCGTGGTCGAGCGACTACCATTTCAACATCAACGTGCAGGAGTGCTACTGGCCCGCGTACGGCGCGAACCACCTCGAATGCCTCCAGCCGCTCTTCGAACTGATCGAGTCGTGGAAGCCCAAGCTGAGGCACAACGCGCGCTGCTTCCTCGGCATGGACGATGGCTACATTCTGCCCCACGCGGTCGACGACCGCTGCACCTGCATGGGCGGGTTCTGGACCGGCTCCGTGGACCACGGCTCCACCGCGTGGACCGGACAGCTCATGTGGCAATACTACCGCTACACCATGGACGCGGGTTTTCTGTGCGAAACCGCGTATCCGTTCATGAAGGGCGCGATGCGGTCGTACGAGGCCATGCTCGAAGAGGATGACGGCGGCAAGCTGAAGCTGCCCATCGGCGTGTCGCCGGAGTTCGGCGGCGCCAACATGAACGCGTGGGGCAAAAACGCGAGCTTCCAGTTGGCGATCATCCACTTCCTCTGCCGCAAGCTCGTCGACGCGTCCGAGATCTTGGGCGTCGATGAAGCGGACCGGGCGAAGTGGCGCGACATCGATGAGCGGCTGCCGGCCGCGTGCGTGTCGGAAGACGGCTCGCAAATCCATCTCTGGGAAGGCCAGCCGCTGTCCGAGTCGCACCGGCACCACAGCCACCTCGCGGGCATCTACCCATTCGACGTGCTCGACTTCCACGGCAGCGACGCGGACCAGAAGCTCATCATGAACTCCATGCGCCACCTGACGCGCATGGGCATGGGCGCGTGGTCGGGCTGGTGCGTGCCGTGGGCGTCCATCCTGTTCGCGCGCACCGGCCACGCGGGCATGGCCGAGCTGCTGCTTGAGATCTTCCGGCGCGCGTTCATGAACGAGGGCTACGGCAGCCAGCACGACGCGAACTTCCGCGGGCTCACGAGCCTCGCCGGCCGGCCCGACATCATGCAGATCGAGGCCGCGATGGGCGCGGCCGCGGCGGTCATGGAGATGCTCGTGCAGTGCTCCCAGGGCGTGGTGCGCGTCTTCCCCGCGGCTCCCGATCCGTGGCGAGACGTGACGTTCCAGGGCCTGCGCACGGAAGGCGCGTTCCTCGTGTCCGGCAAGCTGCGCAAGGGGCGCATCAAGTCGGTCGAGATCATGGCCGAGGCCGGCGGCCCGCTTCGCTTGGCGAACCCCTTTGGCGAGGACGAGGTGGTGCTCAAGATCGCCGGCGAAGTCTCTCGGCTCAGCGGTCCCCTGTTCGAGATCGAGATGCAGCCGGGCGAGACGGTGAAGATCGCGCCGGTGAAGGGCGGGTCATGACGGCTCAGAGGAACTGGACGAAAACGCGCTTCAGCGCTTCCATCTCGTCGAGTTTCGTCTGGAGAACGTCGTACACGATCCGCCGCTCGATGTCGAGGTAGTTGTGCACAAGTACGTTTCGGAAGCCGATCATCCGCACCCACTCCTCGGCCGCTTCTTCAGCGATATAGCCCTTCCCGGCCAGCACGCGCGGGACGTCACCGTAGGAGTCGACAGTGCCCAGGCCTAGGTCTGCGATAACGTGATTTCCCATGTCCGTCAACAACTCGATCGCGAGTTGGAGGAACCGCTCAGCGCTGCCGTAGTGCTCCGGGTCCGCTGTGAACTCTTCGAAGCTATACCTGCTCAGCGTGCGCAGTATAGCGAGGTACTCGTCGAGCTTGACCAGACGACGCTGAATGACATCAACTCTGACCACTGAGCACCCTCCTCTTGTAGGCTTCTCGCTGCACCTTCAGGTAAGGGAGGAAGTCCAAGTATTCTCGAATGACCCGGGAGTACATCTCCCCGCGGTCGAAGTCATTCGCCTGATAGACGATTTCGTTGAGGCGCACCGCCTCATGCTTGAGCACGACACGGTCGGTGTCCAGGAAGACGAGATCGACATCGCAGAACCCTGCCCGGACCAGATCAGCGAGCATGTCAATCTTGCTGTCGCGTAGGGTTGGCGTCCTTGGCACGATCGCTAGGTCGATGTCGCTGTCCCGCCTCATGCGCCCCGTCGCGGCCGAGCCAAACAGATACACCGCGAGCACATCCGGGTATTGCTCGAACACACCCGCCAGTCGCTCGACCAGGTCCTCTCGGGTCTGTCGTTTTACGTCCATCGGGCAATGCTGCGGGGAGAGAAAGTGGGCACAAACTTCCGATCATTCTAACGCAAATCTACACCAACGTCCACGTTGCTGGCCGATGACTTGCGAAGCAAGGCCGCTTCGGTACAAGGCGGGCTCTGCCGGCGCTTTTGCTGCATGCGCGCGGTTTGCGCGAAATTGCGTTCTCGTAGGCAGGCGCACACTGCCCAGGGAAAGCGGCGTCAAGCCGCCGCACCAAAGCGCCTCGCCGCGGCCCGTACGCCGCAAGCCAAACGCCCGTAACGCCTCGTCCCGATGGCGCGCTGCGCAGAGTGCCAACGCAACTTCTTGTTTTCCGTCAAGGTTCCGAAAGTTTAAGGCATTAAATCGCCCGCCGGATGGCGGGCTCTGCCGCGGGCGAGAGATCGTGAAAACACCTGCCGTCACATTTAGCTGAGGCGTTTCTACCTTCCGACTGGGCGCCAGGAACGGAGTCAATAGAGTGCCAGCCGTAACGACGCGGTGTGTGCTGGTGTGCCTGATGCTGTGGGCAGCATCCGCGTGGTGCGCCGACACAGCCCACCGGCTGCCGCTCACAATCACGTCCGACCTCCCCTTGCCTAATGTGCCCATGGACCCATTGATCGACTTTGGGCGATTGATCGCGGACGCGGGTATTCCGGGCAGGTTGGACCCGAATTCGATCCAGGTCGTCAACGCGACGACTGGCGAGACTGTCCCACATGCTCTCTCGCATGAGTTCGCATACGGCGACAAAGGCCGCGTGCGATGGGTCGTCCGAGACCCGGCTCACCGGCATTATGAGATCCGGTTCAACACAGCGCCAACGCGTCCGCCGCTGAAGCCGGCCGCGCGCACGCCGCTGATTGGCGTGGGGGACCTGCTGCGGTACAACGCGGGGGAGCCCCGGCCCATCGTGCTGCCCTACCTGAGCCGGCTCGTCGATCTGACCGGCGACGGCAAGCGCGACCTGGTGGGATGCTGGAACTACGCGTACGAGCCTGGGCAGCCGTGGGATGGAATCTTCTGTTACCCGCGCGTCGGCCGCACAGATCAGTTCCTGTTCGGCGATCCGATCCGCCTGCGGTATGTCGACGAGCCGGGATCGCGAAACTTCAAGCACTTCGCACAGACCTACATGCACGCGGACGTTGTTGACCTCAATGGCGATGGTCTGATCGACGTGGTGTACTCGCCCAAGGGCGGCGACAGGATTTACCTGTTCCTCAATTCGGGCGAGCGCGACGACGGAGGCCTGCCCGTGTTTGTCGCGTCTGGGAGTCTTGCCCGCGGGACCAAGACCTGGGCGCCATGCCGGGCCGTGGATCTCAACAGCGATGGCGCGATGGACTTCGTCGTCGGAAACACGTATCTGCGCAACACCAACCCAAAGGGCTGGCCCATCAAGCTGGCCGCGCCGGCCACGCTCGACGCAGGGCGAGGCGCTTGTTTCTACGACGTGGACCGCGACGGCCTGCTCGACGCGGTCTGCCTGATCGACGGACCGGACGACGAACCCCGCGCGCACCGCGTCGCATGGCGGAAGAACCTCGGCGGCGATCCGCCGAAGTTCGGGCCGCCCCAACCGATCGAGGGCGTCGACTGCTGGTGGTGTGACTCCCTGGCCGCGGTGAACGATGGGGAGCGGAAGGGACTGCTCGTGTTGCACAACGTCCGGCAGAACGTCTCGTTCTACGAGCAGGTCCAGAGCGGCCGAGGGCGGCCGAAGTTCAGACGCTTCGGCCGGGCGGAGTCGCTCTCTGCCGTGATGTCGCTGAGCGACCAGGCCTGGCCGTGCGTGTGCGACTGGAACGACGACGGCGTCCCGGATCTCTTGGTCGGCGGAGGCTACGGCTGGCCGCGGATTCTCGTGAACGAGGGATCGCGCGAGCAGCCCGCGTTCGCCGAAGCTCGGCCCATTCTCGCGGACGGCAAGCCGATCCGCATTCTGAGGGACGAGGTGTTGGGCGGCAAGCACTGGCACAACATGGGCTACCCGTATCCCGTCTTCGTGGACTGGGACGGCGACGGCCTGCCGGATCTCATGCTGCCCAACGAGACGAATCGGATCTTCTGGTACAAGAACGTCGGCACGCCAGGGCAACCGAAGTTCGGGGGACGCAGCCAACTAGTGTGCGACGGATACCCGGATTCGCCCGCGCTGCGCGCCCAATCCGCGAAGCTCGCGGCAGACAAGAATACCCCGAACCAGCCCTACCCCTACGAAGAAGATCGGCCCTTCTTTTGGCGCACGGGAGTGGGATTCGCTGATTGGAACGGGGATGGGCTGATGGACCTGATTACCCACGACGGGCACACTCGCAAGCTCACGCTATTCGTCCAGTACCGGGACGCCAACGGCGAACTTCGCTTGCGGAAGCACGGCCCGCTGCGGCTCGCAGACGGCCGCGCCATCGACGACTCGATCGTGGGCCGCGCCAGACACTGGACCGAATCGTTCCGGTGCATGGACTGGGATGGAGACGGCCGGGTCGATATCATCTACTCCTGCGCGGGATCGAGCCCCGCCAAGGGCAGCATCTACCTGCTGCGCAACTGTGGAACGAAAACCGATCCGGTCTTCGAGGCGCCCGTCGCGCTTTCCTGCTTTGGCCAGCCCATCTACGTGAGCGCGCACGGGCCCCATCCGTGGGTGGGCGACTTGACAGGCGACGGCCGGCCGGACATCCTGACGTGCGTCGAGTGGAGTGTTTACCCCTTCTTCAGCTACGCGGCCATCGAGATGAAAGAGCGGCCGCGTTTCGAGTTGCGCGGACTGCGATAGCCGTTGGCCTCTGTGGCCGTCATTCGTCTCTGTCGCGAAATGCACGGAGCCCGCTCGTAGCACGCACGTCAGTGCGTTCCGTTCTGTGGTTTCCCGCATTTACCGGCTGGAGACGCTCTTACGAGCGCGCTACAAGCGCCCGTCGCGCGGCATTTCGCGACGGACACTCATTACTGTTCTGTATTGAACTTCATTGGAGGCGCCGATGCGTCGCTTGATAACCATAGCCATATGGATCGTGTCGTGCTTCGCTACAGGATTGACGGCCGCTGAGAATCTGCTCCCCAACTCCAGCTTCGAGGAGGTGGACGCCAAGACGAAGCTCCCCGCGCAGTGGGCGCAGGAGCGCGGCGAGGCGATCACGGTCGCCAGCGACGGCGGCCACACCGGCCAACGCTACGTGCGCATGGTGGACACGAAGAACAACTCCAGCATGCCGCTCGACTCGCCCCACCTGCCCGCGCGGCCCGGAGGCTTGTACAAAGCCTCCGCGTGGATACGCACCAGCGACAACGGCCAACCCGGCGTGTACATCAACTTCTACGACGAGTTCGGCACGCGCATCCACAACGTGTACCAGCGCCGGCCCAAAGGCAAGACCGGCTGGGTGCAGGTGTCCGTCGCCGCGACTGCGCCGGAAGATGCGGCCGACGTGTCCGTGATCATCTACTCGTACGTCGCGGACGTCGGCACGTTCGACTTCGACGACGTGTCGCTCACGGTCGAGGGCGGCCGCGAGCCCGGCCTTGGCAAAGTGCCTCGCGCGGAGCCCAAGGAGAAGACCGTTGTCGAGATCGGATCGCGCCTAGAGTTGTTCGTCGACGCGTTCATGATCGACAGCATGACCGGCAGCGCAGCGAGGCGGCTGCACCACCCTGTGCCGCGGGAAGTGGTGCTCAAGTTTGACAAGCCGTGGGAAGGGCCATACTGCGCGTACGTCGCGGTGATGATCGACGATGGCCGAGTCAAGCTTTACTACCGCGGCTGGCCCGGCCTTCAGAAGGAGGCCTGCACGTGCGTGGCTGAGAGCGACGACGGCGTCCACTTCACGCGGCCCAACCTTGGCCTCATCGAGTGGGACGGCTCGAAGGACAACAACATCGTGTGGAAGGGCGGCGGCAGCCACAATTTCACGCCGTTCAAGGACACGAACCCCAATTGCCCGGCCGACCAGCGCTACAAGGCCCTCGCGAGCGGAGCGTCCAAGAAGCACGGACTCGTCCCGTTCGTCTCGCCCGACGGATACCGCTGGCGCAAGCTGCGCGACGAGCCGGTCATCACCAACGGCGCATTCGACTCGCAGAACCTCGCGTTCTGGGACGCAGTGAACGAGGAGTACGTCGCCTACTTCCGCATGTTCAAAAACGGCGTGCGCGACATCCGGCGCTGCACGTCGAAGGACTTCGTGAACTGGTCTGAGTACGCGGACCTCGACTATGGCGACGCGCCTCGGGAGCACTTGTACACCAACGCGATCATCCCGTACTTCCGGGCTCCACACATCCAGCTTGGCTTCCCCTGCCGCTTTGTGCCCAACCGCAAGAAGGTCCCGACACACAAAGAGAGAGGCATCAACGACGGCGTGCTCATGAGCAGCCGCGACGGCGTGCACTGGGAGCGATGGGTCGAGGCGTTCCTGCGGCCCGCGGCCGACCCGCTTTGCTGGACCGACCGCAACAACTACATCGCATGGGGCATGGCGCCCACGTCCGAGAGCGAAATCTCGCTCTACTGGAGCGAACACTACCGCTACCCCACGTATCGCCTGCGCCGCGGCACGATCCGCACCGACGGGTTCGTGTCCGTGAACGCGAGCGCGGCCGGCGGCGAGGTGCTGACGCGGCCGTTTACGTTCGCCGGCAAATCGCTCGTGGTCAACTACGAGACGTCCGCGATCGGCTCCCTGCGCTTCGAGTTGTGCGACATGGACGGCAAACCGTATGAGGGGTTCGCGTACGCGGAGAGCGAGAAGCTGTTCGGCAACGAAATCGCGCACACGGTCGCGTGGCGCGGCGGCAGCGACGTGAGCGCGTTGGCCGGCAAGCCGGTGCGGCTGCGCGTGCGGCTGAAGGACGCGGACCTGTTCTCGTTCCGCTTCGCGGATTAGCGGAGCGGGACGCCTTTGCGGTCCCACTGAGTCAGATCAGTCCCCACGCGCGCAGCACGTCCAAGAGCGGCGGCAGCGGCGACTCCCACAGCCACTCCACCTTCAACCACAGCCCCTCCAGCACCACGCTGTGGAACACCCCCTCGTCATCCGGCTGGCGAAGCTGGTAGATACCCTTCTCGTCCAGCACGTAGAACTCCGCCTGATTGCGAATCGGGTCGATGAGCCAGTATTCGCGCACCCCGCCCGCCTCGTATTCGTAGAACTTCTCCCCGCGGTCGCGCGCCCGGCTCTCCTCGCTGATGATCTCGACCACCAAATCCGCGGGACCGTCCAGGTGCGCCGTCTTCAGGCGATCCTCATGTCCCGCGGCGATGAACATGACGTCCGGCTCTCGGCCGGGCAACTCCTCACCCGCCTTCATCTGGAAGGGAGCGGCCAGCACCTCTCCCAACCCGCGCGCCTGAACGAAATGTTGCAGGATCGCCGCGAGGAAAGCCGTTACGTGGGTATCAAGACTCCTCGTAACATTTCAGCCAAGTGCCACAATCGCCGGGCTTTGGACATCACGCCCTTTGCGGGATTACGCTTCAACCAACGGAAGCGCAATCCCGAAGCCCAACGGGCTTCTGTCTTCTAGCCCAGGGTTGCGAACGCAGTCCGCTACCCTGGGTGGTGGGCGATGATCTCTCGAATTCTCTCC
>JAJRTI010000836.1 GCA_024278415.1 Planctomycetota bacterium
AGTCCAGGTCGTCCACGAGCGGGCGCATGGGGTTGCGCACCTCGCCGTCGGGCGTCTTGAACCAGAAGTTCTGCACCTGGTGCAGTTCGTCGGTCCCAAACTTGTCGAGGAACTCCGGGAGCGCCAAATCCCCCTCGCCCAGGCAGATCGCGTCCACGCATTCTTCGCGCATGAACTCGTCGGGGCACAGTGTCGGGTGGAGCCCGCCAAACAGGGCAAAGCAATCGACTTCCGCCTTGAGCCGGCGGCACACGTCGAGGTAGTAGCGTTGCTCGCCGGTGAGCACGCTGAACGCGACCACGTCGGGCCGCCACTCGCGGACCTTGGCCGGCAGATCATCGGTCTCGGCCACGCCGAGCGTGGTCTCGTGTCCCGCGGCCTTCGCGCAGCCGGACAGTTGCATAATGCCCGCGTGCTCGAAGATGCTCAGGTCATTAATGATGAATAGGACTTTGCGCTTCACGTCATCGGCCGAGCTTAGAGGCGGGCGCCCCCCACGCGGGCAGTGAAGTGGGCGCGGCGGGTCGGGCATCGCTGTATATGCACGGGCCCCGGTCGCCCCCGATTCGACATGCGGCCCCATGCGTGCTGCCTTACTATGGATATCAGGTTCAGCGAAACAAGTCAACGCAGGCCGCCGGCAGGATTTTCCCCAGAAGTGGCGCCCTGATTCCCGGAGGGCAAGATGGCTGGGCTGCTTAGGACAAGTGGGATGTGAAAAAGATGATCCTGCCGCAAGAGTTGGGGCGTCAACACCCGCGCGCCTGTAGTGCTCACGCCAGTGAGCCTCCGCCGGGGCGTCAGAGGGCTCACTGACGTGAGCACTACAGGCGGAGCAGGCGGGGCGCGTGGGGAAACTCATGAGGCCGCCTGCCAGGGTGAGTTCACGATCTACGCGACCGTTCACTTGGGCAGTCTTTGTCGCGGCGTACACGGCTGCTGTTGCCCAGGGGCTTCGTTGATGTGGACGGGAAGCATCTGTTCGAAACGTTCACGCACGTGGGGGGGACACCGACGCCGGCCGCCGGCTGTTGCGGCTCATGAGTTGCGCCGCGTTCGCACCCACGCCATGGCTTCAGGCCGGCTGGGCGCGTTCGTGCACGCGTCGCTTCGCCCATGGGGGGGGTGGCCGCGGGAGCGCTCATCGCTGAGGCGGCCGGGGGCAAGGCGGACTGGTTCGACGACGCAGCGCTGTTCCCCAAGCGCGTCGACGCGTCGAGCTGTTCACGCGCGGGAAGAAGCGAAGGGCGCCTGCCGCGTCTCCGCGCTGCAGGTGCGCGGAGACATGATGGGCTCGTGAAGAGCTTCGCCTAGCGGGTGGGCGGGTGGGCGGGCGGGCGACCGGCGCCTCGGACGCGGATCTCGGCTGCACTGCCCCTGCCGCTGCGGATGCCAAATAGCCACACTTTGGAGAGTGTGGCTATTTGGATGCAAGCTGTAGCAACGCGGTGCGCGAACGGTACGTCTGAGGCGCCGACGGGGGAGAAATCCAGAGAAGGACTGCCCGTTCCAGAGAGCACTCGCCCAGCACGGTACAATCCAAGACAATTCCGCGACACCACACGACATGACACTATGCAGCTTGAGAGCCTCGTGCTCCACCGGAACACGGCCCGTAGGGCCGGGAAACTCACGCTGATCGAGAGCACATCCGCCGGCTTTACGCCGTTGACTTCCCACGACAGCGGCCTATGATGAGGCCCCCTTGCATTCACCCTGCCCGCGCAGATTGCCGTTGGAGGCTCCGCATGAAACGTCGCTACATTCTGGTCGGATTCGATGGCTGCAACCCGGAGATGGTCGAGCGCCTGCTGCCCGATCTGCCTAACTTCCGCCGGCTCATCGAGGCCGGTTGCTGGGGGCCCTCGCTGTCCACCATCCCCGTGGATACGCCGACCAATTGGACCGCACTCGCGACCGGCGCGACCGCCGCGACGAGCAAGATCACCGGCTTCGCGTTCCACCGGCCCGGCGACTCGCTCCGGGTCGAGGCCCGGCCCAATGGAAAGGACTACCCCGAGTTCCGCGCAGCGGAGTTCATCTGGGAAGCCGCGGATCGACAAAGCAAGAAGTCGCTCATCATCAACTACCCCTTTGCCTGGCACTCGGCTGAACTCCAGCACGCGGTCATCGTTGGCGGCGACGAGATCCAAGCCGGCGCATGCCAGATGCACCCCGATGGTTGCCTCTGCTCCCCGGATCGGCTGGAGCACGTGATGCAGGGCACGCGCATTGGCCTGGAGCCAGACGGCGACGGCTTCGCGGCGCACGTCACGTTCAGGAACTGGAAACCAATCACCCTGCGCACGCGGCCGGGCTCGCCGGCGCAGTTGGCCATCGAGGATGCCGGCGGCAAGACGCTCGCGTCAATTATCGAAGGAGAGTGGACTCCTTACATGGCGATCGACTTCGGCGAGGAGGTCGGGCACGTGCGGTTCCTGCTCTCGCATCTCAGCGACGACGGGGCGAGCGTGCAAGTGTTCCACTCGATGATCTCCCGCGGCACGGGCTGGACCAAGCCGGCCGAGTGGGCGCCGCGCCTGACCCAAGCCTGCGGACCCTACCAGCAATGCGAGGAGACCGGCGGCCCCATGGGGCGATACGGTTGGGTGGGCAAGTACGACGTCGAGGCGTACGCGGACGTGCTGCGCACGACCGGCAACATCCTCACGAGCTATGCGAAGCGGCTGGCCCAGGACGTGCCCGATTGGGACCATCTGTACGTCCAGATGCACGCGAACGACAGCCACAGCCACCGCTTGCTCGGCCACTTCCTGCCGGAGTTCCCGCTCGCCACGCCGGAGTCGACCGCGTTCGCACAGCGCATGATCCGCGAGAACTACATCGAGACCGACCGCATCCTCGGCGACATGGCTGCGTTGGCCGAGGAGTCGGGCGCGCTGCTCGTGGTCGTGTCCGACCACTCCGCCATCCCCACGCACACGTGGGCCGACACGGGCCGGCCGTTCGCGGAGAGGGGCTGGCTCGCGTTCGACGACGAGGGCAAGTGGGACCCCACGCGCAGCAAAGTGCGGCAGATGATCAACCACTCGATCTACATCAACCTCAAGGGCCGGCAGCCGGACGGCATCGTCGAGCCCGCGGACTACGAGCGGGTGCGCGACGAGATCATCTCCACACTTTTGGGCATGCGCGACCCGAAGACCGGCGCGTGCCCCATCGCCATCGCCGCGCGGCGAGAGGACATGGATGGCGTGGGCGGCAACGGAGACGGGTTCGGCGACGTGATCTACTTCATGCGCCCGGGCTACACCAACCAGCCGGGTTCCGAGGCCGCTAAGCTCGGCGAGGCCGCGCTGTCGCACGTGTCCGATCCCGCGGAGGCGCTCGCCACGGGCTACACCGCGCACAAGTGGATCCAAGGCAACCACCACGACTACCTCCCCAACGCGGAGTATCCGGGCTTTGGCTCGAACCGCGCCGTGCTCCTCGTCCACGGTCCCGGCGCAAAGCAGGGCCATCGCATCCGCGGTGCGCGCACGATCGACGTGGCGCCCACACTGGCGCACTACGCCGGCATCGAGCCCCCGGCGCAAGCCGAAGGCCACGCGCTGGTGGATCTGTTTGAGGACTAGAGGTGTCGTAGCCGAAGCCGCCAGGCTTCGGGATACAATCGCCGACTCCCCGAGCCGTGGCCGGCTCGGCTACCCGTACAGGAAGCAACGGCATGACCGCCAACTGGTACGCGAACACGACGTGCAAGATCCACTTCGACATGCACACGCCGGAAGACGTGGAGCACGTGGGCCGGGACTTCGACCCGGACGCATTCGCCTCCGCAATCAAAGCCACGGGCGCGGAGGCCGTGTGCTTCTTCGCGCGATGCGCGTACGGCTGGGCCTACTACCCCACCCAAATCGGCCTGCCGCATCCCCATCTGGAGCGCGATCTGTTTGGCGATGGAGTCGCCGCACTGAAGAAGCAGGGCATTCGCATCATCGCCTACTGCGCGATCGACAACGCGCCGGCCTCGCTTGTCGAGCAACACCCCTCTTGGGCCAAGCGCGCGCCGGACGGCGAGCCGATCCC
>JAJRTI010000837.1 GCA_024278415.1 Planctomycetota bacterium
CCAGCTCCTGCTCGCCGGGTTCCGACGTGATGGTCTCGATGCCCATGTCTTTGGCGAACTCGAAGAGCCGGCGCCAGCCCTTCTCCCCGCGGGCCCGCACGACGCCGTAGCAGACCCACTTAACTCCGGCCGCGTCGAGCTTGGCCTTGATCTTCTGCCGCGTCTCCTCGGGCATGCGGAAGTGGGTCGTGCCTTGGATGCCTCCGCCGATCTTTTGGCCGGGGTAGGCTTCGATGTATTTAAGCCCCAGTTCGGCCGCGGTGTCGATGGTCTCGAAGAACGTGAGCTTGCGGAAGGTCCACGCCTGCACCCCGAGCCGCCAGTCGGGCGCCGGCTCGGCCGCGGCCACGTGCGGTGCGGCCGCGAGCGCGGCCAAGGCGACGATGATTGGGATGCGGTGGGTCATGGTGTTGGGGCTCCAACGGGTGTTCTCAGTTCGCACAAGGCCTAGCGGGTCAAGTCCACGGCCGTGCCCGTGGCCACGCTTTCGTTGAAGCCGCAGCAGATGCGCGTCGTGGCCAGCGCGGCCGCGGCGCCGTTGATGGGCGTCTCGTCTCGGTCCAGCGAGTCGAAGAAGCTAGCGGCCTTGTTCGGGCAGGGGTCCGGCTCGACCAATTCGTCCCGATCCTCCCCGGGGATAACGACGCGCACCTTGCCGGCCTCGATCCAGCACTCGCCCTTTGTGCCCACGATGCCCATCTCCCGGCGGTTCTTCACGCCCGGCGCCATGATCGTCTCGCACAGGCCGTAGCCCTTCTCGAACGCGATATGCGCGGACACTACGTCGTCGAGCCCCGCGTTGGCGAGCGTCTGCGAGATCGCGTCGTGCGTGCCGTACACGCGCTTGGGCTCGCCGCCGATCCACTGGAGCCAGTTCACGCCGTGGATGCTGAACTCGAAGATGCGGCCGCCGCACTTGTCGAAGCTCAGGCGCCACGCGTCCGCCTGCTGAAACTTCTTGGCCCAGTGCTCGTCCTCGCGCTGGATGTCGTGCTGGTAGTAGGCCTTGATCAAGTCGCCCAGCGCGCCGGAGAAGAAGAGTTGGCCCATCGCGTACGTCTCGGGTGTATTGCGCATGTTGTGGCCCACGAACAGCTTCTTGCCCGCCGCTTCCGCGAGCGCGACCGCCCTCTCCGCGTCCGGCACGTTCAGCGCGAGCGGCTTCTCGGTGAAACAGTCGCACCCAGCCGCGAAGCATTTCTCCAAGAGCATGAGCCGGGGCTGCACCGGCGTCATGATCCACGCCACGTCTGGCTGCTCCGCGAGCAACGCGTCGAGCGAGTCGTACGGCTTGTACCCCCACTCCTCTTGCCGCTGCTTGAGCCGCTCCGCGTCGGTGTCGGACATGCCGATCACTTCGCAGCGGTCTGGCAGTTGGGAGAGCATCTTGTGGTGTGAGCCAGCGATGCCGCCCACGCCGATCATGGCGACGCGGTATTTCTTCACGACGCTTCGTCCTGGTGAATGAATGTGAGGCTGAGTACGTACTGGTCACGGACGTCCACGTCCATGACCCCAGAAGCGGACATGTCGCCGAGGCCGCCAGGCCGAGGAGGGGGCAACTCCCGCACCCTAGCGGGTGCGGCTACTGGCGCTTCGCCAACTCGAACGCGGACATGCGGTCCGCGTCGAACGGCGCGAGCCGCACCGCGAAGCCGAACTCCTCGGGCGGCAGTTCATACTTCGGCAAGGTCGCCGGCCCGCAGCTTGCCGTGCCGAGCCCACGCTGCCGGTAGTCGAGATTCAGCGTGATCGCGTCCTGCCGTTCGAGTTCCGTCGGATGCCGCGCAGCCTGGATGTTGGGCGTGCCGTACCACGACGCGCTGAAGTTGAGCGAGGGGTCTCCAATCGCCGCGATCCCCACCCCGCGCAGGTCCGTGAACGTGGCCCACCGCACGTCCATGCGATTGCCGTTTTCCTGCGGGACCACGTACGGCGTCCACAGCCCGTCGACATCGGTCGCGTACACGCCCACGCGCTGCGCTTGCATGCTGTCTGGGTACGCCTCGCCGGGGCCGAGGCCGTACCACGTCACGTTGTCCAACCGGCCGGGGATCGCCATTTGGAGGCCGATCTTGGGTAAGGTGGGCGGCCACTCGCCTTGCGGCGCCGCGTGCGTTTGCACGAGAACCTCGCCGTTGCCGAGGATCGTGTACAAGTAATCGCACGTCCACCCGCGGGTGTGGATCGGCGGAGCGATCCGCTCCCGCACGCGCACGCGCACGACGTTGTCGCCTTGCTCGCAGGTGACGCCGTCCACGCGATGCTGGAGCCGATCCAGTCCGGCCTGCGTCCACTTCTGGTCCATGCGGCCGTTGTTGCCGCGGTCGTTGTCAGTCGTGGCGCGCCAGAAGTTGAGCTTCGGGCCGGCCGCGAGCAAGTCCATGCCCTCGTGCTCCCAGGACACGAGTCGGCCGCGCACCTTGTCGAAGACCATCTCGAAATTCACGCCCTCCACTCGCACCAGCGTTCCTTCTTCGCGCGCCGACACCGCGGGCTGGGAAGCCGGCTTGATGGCCGGCGCTTGGGGCGCCTTGAACGGCAGTTTGAACTGCGCCCACGCGACCTCGTGGACTTGCTTGGCCCACAAGGTGTCGGCCGCGAGCGCGAAGCGCACGTTGAGCCAATACTCGGCCCCCGGCTTGAGAATCGGCGGTTGGGCGAGCGGCACAGCAATCTTCCGGCTCCTGCCCGCGGCGAGGTCCAGCGGCTTGAGCGTTCCGCTCTGGACGATCTTGCCCTCGACGGTCACGTCCCAGGCAATGTTCAGATGCGAGAGCGAGATGAAGTCGTAACGATTCGTGGCTGACAGCTTCCCGGTGAGGATGTCCACGGCCTCGACCTTCACCGGCTCGAGCACCTTCTTGTACTCGATCAGCCCTGGCGACGGCGTGCGGTCGGGGAAGACGAGGCCGTTGATGAGGAACTGCGCGTCGTTCGGCTCGTCGCCGAAGTCGCCGCCGTACGCGAAGTACGGCTCGCCGTCTTCCGTCCACACGCGAATGCCCTGGTC
>JAJRTI010000838.1 GCA_024278415.1 Planctomycetota bacterium
GGTATCGATTTGCACAAGGCTTTCTTGATTGTGGCTGTAGAGGATGAAACGGGCCCCGTCGGCAAGCCCAAGCGCTTGTGGTGCAAGCACGAAGATGAGATCCGGCAGCATTTCGAGTCGCTGGCGCCCTTTCGCGCGGTGATCGAAGCGTCATGCAGTTACCGATGGCTGTACGATCTGTTGTCGCCTCTGGGCTTGGTGTCCCCTGATTGCCCAAAGGGACGAGATTGGGGACTACGTCGTGGTGTCCACCTGCTTTCGTGTGAGCAGTTGCTGATAGAGCTGGTGGATGTCACGCACCATGCGCTCGACCGGGAAGAGGTCGAGGCACAGATCGCGGCCCTTCTGCGCCATCTGCTTGGCTCGGTCGGGATCGGACAGAAGCTCGACGACCGCGTCGGCCAACTCGTCGATGGACTCAGGGGGCACGAGCCGGCCGGTCTCGCCGTCGATGACCACCTCCGGCGCGCCGTCGATGTCGTAGGACACAACCGGCCGCTCGGACAGCAGCGCCTGGGGCAGCACGCGCGCCAGGCCTTCGCGCAGCGACGCGTGCACGAGCACGTCCATGGCTTGGATCATGTCGGGGACTCGCGACGGGTCGACGAGGCCGGTGAAGACGAACCGGCCGGCAAGCCCCACGTCGCGCACCTGCGCCTCGATCCGCTCGCGCCACGAGCCGTCGCCTACGAACATGAACCACGCGTTGGGGATGCGCTCGACGACCTTCGGCGCGGCCGCGACCACATACTGGTGGCCCTTCATGTGGAAGATGCGCGAGACCTTGCCCACGACCGCCGCGTCTGGGGGGATGCCGAATTCTTCGCGGACTCGCTCGCGCACGCCGGGCTTGGGTCCGAAGGTCTCGACCTCCATGCCGCTGTAGATCGTCGTGTATTGCTCGGGAACGCCCGCGCCGGCGTCAAGGGCCTGCCGCGCCATCGCGTCCGCGACGCAGATGATCTTGTCGCTCCATGTCGCCGCCTTGCGCTCCGCTCTCACGAGCAAGCCACGAGTGCGTGATTTGCGCTCATACGCCCGGAATGGCAGGCCGTGGATGGTGTGCACGATGATCGGCGTGCCGACGATGCGCGCGGCCGCGCGGCCGAGGATGCCGGCCTTGGAGCTGTGCGTGTGCACGACGTTGGGCCGGAAGCTCTGGAGCAGCCGAACGAGTTTGATGAGCGCTAGCGCGTCGAGGAGCGGGTTGATCTCACGGCGCAAGGAGGGCACCAAATCGACGGAGATGCCGTGCTCCTCTGCTCGGCGCAGCAACTCGCCTTCCGGCCCGATCGCTGGGCCGGTGATGAGCCGCACGTCGTACTCCGGCATGGCCTGGAGGCCCTCACACGTGAAGAGGGTGTTCTCCTGGGCTCCGCCGAGGATCATGCGGGTGATGATGTGGGCGACGCGGATCAAGGGCAGTATCCAGTAATCCAGTAATCAGTGGCCAGTGACCAGTGAGGTCAGTACTTGACGTGCATGAGGCAGAGGCCTTGGGGCGGCGCGGTCGCGCCGGCGCGGTCGCGGTCCGCGGATTCGAGGATGGCCGCGAACT
Source organism: Planctomycetota bacterium (assembly GCA_024278415.1). Next base: position 1,559 of record JAJRTI010000838.1, read on the forward strand.
CGTCGGGCGTGAGTTTGCCCTGGCCGACCGGGATGAGCGTGCCGACGATGGCGCGCACCATGTTGTACACGAAGCCGTTGGCTTCGATCCAGAATTCGATTATTGGCTCAACGTGCACGATCTCGGCTCGCAGAATGGTGCGCACGCTCGATCGGCCGGAGCCGGCTTCGGACTGGAACGCGGCGAAGTCGTGCTCGCCCATGAGGTGCGCGGCCGCGGCTTGCATGCGAGACACGTCGAGCCGCGGGCGGACACGCGTCGCGTAGCGCTCGCGCAAGGGGGAGCGAATGGCCTGGTTGAGGATGGTGTAGCGATAGGTTTTGGACTTGGCATCGAAGCGCGCGTGGAAGTCGGGAGCAGCTTGCTCTGCTGCAAGTACGGCAATATCGCGCGGCAGGTTGGCGTTGAGCGCGAGGGGGAACTTCTCGATCGGGATGGCCGACTCCGTGCGGAAGTTGGCCACTTGGCCAAGCGCGTGCACGCCGGTGTCCGTGCGGCCCGACGCATTGACGTGCGTCCGCGCCTGGGTGACAGCCTCGATGGCTTCCTCGACGCGCTGCTGCACGGTCGCGCGGTTGGGCTGGCGCTGCCAACCGAAGTAGTCCGTGCCATCGTACTCGATGGTGATCTTGATGTTGCGCTCCGGCACGGGGCTACCTCATGCGCACAAATGAGGCCAAGTCGATTCCGAGACGCGCCCGCGCGTCGTCGATGTCTTGGAGGAAGCGCTGGGCGTCTTGGGGGTATCCCGCGGTGGGCTTGAGTCTAGGCACGTGCATGGCCCAGAAACGGTTGAAGCGCTCCATGTATACCTCGCGCACATACTTGCTGAACATGGAGGCAAGCGCGACAGGCATCTGCTTGTCTTCACACCCGCGGGCAAAGGTTACCCAAACTTCCCGGCCCTCGCCAGCAATGCGGTAGCGGGACTGCTCGCGGTTTTGTTCGAGGATGCGGATCTTCTGCTGCGGAAACGCGCGCAAGAGGAGATACCCGTAGTTGTGCCGGCCGCCTTGTTTGTCGACGAACACGTGCACGTCCTCGTGAGGATGCTCCTGAAGAAGGGCGGCGATGAGCGCGGTGCACTGCGCGAAGGAGACGGCGGCCTTGGTGCCGGTGCGCCGCACTTGGCGGTTGAACGCGGGTGCGAAGACGATCCTCGATTGCACCATGACCGGGTCAATGCCGGCCGCGGCCAAGGCATCAGCAAGCCCGCGCATGCCGTCGTCGATGTCCGCGTTTCTCGCGGCAAGCGGCTGGGCGGCAGGGGGGGCGTACCATGCGCACTCGCGTTCGTCTTCGAGGGCGCGCGGTGCGCACGCGGCAAGCAGCTCCGTGGCGCAGCCGCAGGGCCCAACGGCCGCGCCAGCGAAGCTCAGCACTGAACGCTCGAGTCGGTCGAGCCCCTTGCGAGACGAGTAGACCTTCTTGCTGTCTGCGACGATGAGGCGCGGGTCGGCCTTCTTGGGCTTGGGTGCGATGGCCTCATGCAGTTCCTCCCAGAGATTCGCATCTGCATCGGCACGAAAAGCTGTTGCACTTACCAGCAACGGCCCAAGTGTGGGGCCGTATCCTGCCTCGTCGATGCCGGCAATGATGGGCATGGATGGAGCGTTCGAAGTGGGTAGGGCGGGCAAGCCTCGACCACGAGGACGAGCAATGGGGGCATTATAGTGGCAGGCAACTGTGCGTGCAAAGCGTCGCCGGTCGCCATGTGCGGGCAGTACCTGAGGGGTGAAAATAATCTGGATTTTCTGTGATTTTGCTATACATTCATGGACTACAATGGTAGACTCTTAGCAGAAGTTGAGCGGTTGGATGGTGGTCGAGCGAGCGCTATTCCAGCGGCGGCTTCTGACATCTGATAGAAAACGCCGGGGCCGGGGTGCGGATATGACATGTTAGGCTGGCGGCTTATCCGCCCACCCGGCTCCGGTTTTAATTTTCCCGGCGAACGGGCGCAACTTGGGTATGGCTGGCGACGTGCCCGTTCGTTGGGATCTTTTTATGTACGGAGCGGAGCGTGGGCGGACAGCGGAGCGGGGCTCGTGCGCGGTGCCACCTTGGTTTTTCGCCGGCGACGGGGAGTGCGGTGCCCCCTCTCACTGCGCGGTGCCGGCTTCGAGTGGCGCTGAGACGGTCGCGCGCAGGGCTCGATCGAAGTGGAAGAGCGCCAGGGGGCTCCCGTTCAAGGAGGGATACCACAGGCTTGTCCTGTGGCCATTCATGCCGGCCATCTACAGGGGCGATACGCTGCCTGTGAAGATGCCACGGGCTTGTCCGCCGCACGGCGGATGGAGTTTCACGCTTCCGCAGCGAGCAACACAAAGCGGGCTTCGCCCGCAACCCGGGAGCGGATCCCGGAGCCTCGGGATCGCCTTCCGTCTTCACCGTACGGCTGCGCGAGCATCGGAATGCGAAGGCACTCACGATCCATCCGCTGCTTGGGCAGCGGGATGATGCTGGCGAGTTCGGCATGCAAGGGCCGTGCAAAGCTGAGAAGCAGAAGCACGGGAAGTGGCCGGGTCGCTACCACTGCTTCTTCTCGCCGCTCGGTGGGGCATTTCCAGGGGGGGGGCCGACGCCGTGGGCTGTGGCCTGAACGCGGGGTCGCCGAGAGCGAAGGGCTGGTCCACCCACGCGGAGCGCTCTGATTCAGGCTTGGAGAGTTCGTAGGCCTTGCTGCACGAAATGGCCACGAGCAAGCCAACGAAGAACATGACCGCCCCGGCCACGGTCACGGACGGCGAAGATCGGCGAACATTGGCGCGAAGCTTGAGCGTGGCTTGCTTCACAAAAACGCCCGGGCCAATCAGCTTGGGTTTGAAGGAGAACTCGCCGTCAAAAGGGACGTCGAAGACCTGCACGCCCATGGCATAGTCGGAAGCCTCCCGGGTGCCTAAGATCTCCCGGCCGATGGTCTCCTCAGTCCTCCAGCGCTCATTGCCAAACGCATCTACCATGGCCACGGTGCACGTGAGCGCGGCGCCCTGGTTGACCACTTGCTCAGGGGCGTAAATCGCTGCGCGGACGTCGAGATAGAGGCGACACGGGCTGAGCGATTCAGTGAGGGCCGTTGGGCCGATCGTACGGGCAGACATGATGGGCTCCACAACCTCAACGAATCGGCCGCGAGCAGGGGGAAACCCACGGCGGGGCGCGGGGCGCGCCGTGCTTGGAGGGGCGGCGCGCCCAGGCTCGGGAAGGCGCGGGTTGCTCTCGGGCGCTTGGCTGTCTGCCTGGCGCCTAGCGAGGCGGGCCTTGTAGAATGTCTTGGCGAGCACCTCGCGGCCGGAGAATTTTTCGACCCAGATGATCTCATACGCGAGGAGGGTGAGGCCAAGGACCGTCACGGCGCCCGCTACGTACGATGCCGTCCTCAGCGCGTAGTTCGGAGGATGGGACTCAGTCTGAACGGGCGATTGCTGGGTGTTGGAACCGACATCAAATGGTGGCACGACGTTCTCCGGCTGTGCAATAGTGAGGGTGTAGGTCTGATTGTACGTATCCCAACGCGTCGCATTCTGGAGTTTCAGTTTCGAAGTGGATTCAGGCAGGTTCACAACAAACGTCCCGGCTCTTCGCCTGCGTGCACCCCCTCGCGGACATCGCAGCCCGAAGGGCTGCCACAACATAGCCCAGTGCAAGCCGCGCCTGCGCGGCGCCGCGCTGGGTCCGCGTCGGCTCCAGGCCAAGGAACGCTGAAAGCGTTCCACAAGACTGGCGGGCCGCGTTTGTGCAACGCTTTCA
>JAJRTI010000839.1 GCA_024278415.1 Planctomycetota bacterium
GCATGTCTACGAGAACGCAAATTCGCGCAAGCCGCGCGCATGCAGCAAAAGCGCCGTCGCCGCCCGCCTTGCGGCGGGCTCTGCCGGCGCACTCCAAAAAGGCGCGCCGCGCGTGCCGTTTCGGTTGCGGGTGAAGCCCGCCTTGTTGCAGAAGCCATCGCTCCGCCGACGCGGGGTCGGCGGGGGCGCTATCCCTGTTTCACTCGGCTGAACGGCTGAACAGTGTCTGCGGCCACGTCAACGAAACTCCTTGAAATCTCCCAATTTATCCGCCTCGATCTCGACATCCAAGGCCCACGTGGCGCCGCGTCTCACAGGGCGGGCGACTCCCCCATCCAGCCACGCAAAAAAGACCGTCGTCGGGCCGCGGCCGGAGTCGTGGAAGAAGATGTTTTGCAACGGCTCCGTGAGCCGGCCCACGGTGAAGCGGAGGACGTAACCGTTGCGCAACACGCAGCCTAACCAGGGGGCGCTCTCGCTCAAGGGCTCCTGACGCGACTGCCACGTGCGTTGGGTGCGCGTCGCAGCCAGTTCGCTGATGCGGCCGTCCGCGGTGTTGGCGAAGAACTCGCGCTGGGGCGCGGTCGTGAAGATGTGCGCGAGGAACCCGCGCAACTCCGGCTCGTCGAAGCCGACCGTGAGGGTTGTGGCGATGCCGATCTTGGGCGAGTCGTCGAAGGTGTAACGCACGACGTACGCAAAGTCGCCGACCTCGTGCGGCTTGCCGTCCGCATCGAGCAGCCGGCCCTTGGCCTCGACGATGACGCGCTTGCCGTCGTCCTCGACGCGTGCGGCCGGCGGCGTGTCGCTCGTGGGGCCGTAGTACTTGCGCGGGTAGCCCATCATGTTGTCCTGATAGATGCGCGAGCCGGTGATGAGCGCGTCGCCCTCGCGCGTGCTCAGGCTCGTGAGGAGCGAGCCCGCGGCCTGGTCGAACGTCGCGACGTAGCGCCGCGTGGTGACGGTGACGCGGCCTGTCGAACGCTCGATCGTGGGCGCGGCGCACACGGGTGTCGCGAGCGTCGCGGCCAGGGCGCAAGCAACGAGTGAAGTGACCAGTGACCAGTGGTCAGTGATCCGTTGACGGTGCGCGGGGGCTACTGGCATTCGTGACACATCACCACTCCTCATACTGAACACTGGTTACTGGTTACTGACTCACTGACCGCGCCCATCACTCCCGTCCTCCCGGTTGAATCGTGTAAGAGGCCCTGCGCCAGACGGGCTTCACGTCGACCGGCGCGCCGCTAAGGAACGCGACGAAGAGCAGTGCCCGATCGCCGCCGCCGAGCAAGAAGACATTCTGCACGTCCGCGCCAGCCTGGAAGTCGGCAAAGCGCACGAAGCGGCCGGTCTTCGAATCGCGCACACGGAACGCTCTGGGCAGTCGGCCCTGCTTCTCGCTTTCCCAAAGCCGGCCGGCCTTCTTGCGCGGGGGCAGCTTCTGCCACGGCCCGCCGTCCACGGCCCACTCGTCCACCCCGCGCATGAAAACGACCTGTGCGAGGAACGCGCGGGCCTTCGTCTTGGTCATCATCGGCCGCACGCCGGCCTCGACGCGCAGCTTGCCGCTGGGCTCCGCTTCGTACGCGACGTGGTATTGCATCCGCGGGTTGAGCAGCGCGCGGCCGCCGCCAAACGGGTGCCGGAAGAAGCTTGTGAACGCGACCCGCGGCCCAGGTCCGGCCTCGGTGTCCGGTTCCGGGTCCGTGGAGCTGCTCGCGTTCATCTTGTGCTCACGGCCGCGCGGGTCGCGCCATTGGCCGTAGAGCCCGAAGTCCGTATAGAACTTCGAATCCTCGATCAGCGACGCCTGCCCGCGCCACGATACCGACCGCAGCGCGCCTCCCGCGGAACGACGGGCCTTGGCTGCCACGTCGCCGCTTCGCAGCGTGTAGTTCGGCCCCTGAACGGCCAAGCCGGGCCCCTCGCCTGCCCCCCGCGCCTGCGCGAGCCTCTGCCACAGCCCCGCGCGCGTGCAACGCGTGACGCCCAACGACACGCGGAAAACCGCCCGGGTTCCACGCTTGAGCGTCACGCCTCCGCCTCGCCCCAACGGCGTGATGACCGCCGTGGCCGCGGCTGGCCCGCCGATCTCGCGCGGGGAATCGTCCGCCTTGTCTTCGACAATCACCACGCGGGCTTGCCAACTCTTGCCGCTCTCGAATTGCCGCGGGTCCAACACGGGCAGCGCCACGGCCGCTGGCTCGTCGAACACGCCAAGCGCCGGAGCGGCCGGGTCCAGCGGATAAAGGCCGCTCTGATAGAAGGCCTCGCCTGAGCCATGCCAGTAGCGCCCCTGAAAGGCTCGGCGCTTGGGATGCCGAAAGACGCCGTCGCCAAGCAGCGGACCTTCTGCGGTATTGGCGAACCAATGCGACGCGGGCCGAAAACGCAAACGCAGCGCGAGGTCCGTCTTGGCCGGGCCAACGTCCACGAGAGGCTCCAGCACGCAGGTCCATTCCAAAGCGGGGCCTGAAGTCGCGGCGTACGTCTGCTCGTATCTCAACAGGGGCCGCCCCGAAGCAGACAGCACCTGGCCGCTCGCGCGCACGGCCACGCCGGCGTCGCCGCGCTTCTTCACCGCGATCTTCGCTCGCGTCGCGGCGAAGTCGATCGGGTCCGCGCCGATGAAAAGCTTCCGTCTCGTCTCTCGGAACTGCACCTCGCGCAGCACGCTCGCCCCGTCCGGCGGCCCCATGTGCGAGATGAGCCCGCCCTTCGCGGCGTCGATTACGACGCGGTAGTGGCCGTTGTCGATCTCCACTTTGTCCCCGCGGC
>JAJRTI010000840.1 GCA_024278415.1 Planctomycetota bacterium
GCGTCCGGCTTGACCTCGGCCAGCATCGCCTTCATGTCGGTGTAGGCCGCGGGCTTGGGATCCGCGTCGGGAAGGTTCTTCTCGATGTAAGCCGCGATGATCTCGTCGGCCACGTCGTTGCAGGCGACGATCTCGACATCGTCTCGAGCGGACAGGCGCCGGGCGTGGCCGCCCGAATTGCCGCCGCAGCCAATCATGGCCATGCGTAGCTTGCTCATGTGAGCCTCCGTGCTGGGAAGGAAACGGAACGGTGTGGACGGGCAAACGGAAAGGGCAATAGGATACGGTCGGCGGCGGCAAAGTCAACCACGCAACGCGCGAACGCCTCGCGTGCGTCCGCTACCGGCTCAGCGTCGCCACATTGGGGATCACGAATTCCGCACCGCGGGACAGGATGTAACGCCGGCCGCGGCTGAAGTCCTTCTCGCTCCGGTACCCGCACACCAGCGACTTGGCGCCGACCGACACCGCGGTGCGGCCTCCAGCCTTGCGCACACCCCGAATGACGTACGACCCGTTGCGTTCGTTCTGGGTCGCGACGTGGATGTCGCGGCCCAAGAGTGAGCCGTCGGTGGGCAGATCCGCGTCGACGTAGATGCAGTTGTCCTGGGTGGCCTTGCGATCGAAATCGACCACCTTGCCCCGATAGGCCGGCGCCGGCAGCGTTAGCTCCCCGCCGGCCCACGCGAGCCGCTTGCCGCGCACGAGCCGGGCCTCGCGCACGCCGCTCTTGTCCACGCGCAGGAACGCGAACGTCCCGCTCCACTCGATGCCCGTCTCCGTGCGGTATGTTCTGTCCTCACTCGCCGCGAGCATGACCACGTCCGTCCTCCCGCGGGGCAGCTCCACCTCGATCGCGATTCCGCTATCGTCCGGGCCTTGCACCTTGAGCCGGCGGATCGACTTGACGTTGCGCTTGTCGAGGTACGGCTCGATCACGGACACAAAGTGGCTCCGCAAGTTCTCGCCGTTGCGGAACACGAGCCCGTAGCGCAGCGTCTTGGGCCGCTTATGCCGCAGGTAAGGCGTGTCGCCGTGCGCGAGCACGAGTTCCCCGTCGGGGTCGAGCATGGTCCACCGCAGATGCACCTGGCCTCCGCGGCCGCGTCGATAGTGGAACGTGTCTTGGATCGGCCAGTCGAGTGCGAAGCGTTCGCCGGCCGGCCCGCGCTCGACATCGTAGAGATACATAAACCCGCTGCCCTTGTATCCGCGCATCTTGCCGTCGTAGAACTCCCCGAACGCCACGTCTTCCCCGGCCAGCGTGCCGCGAGCCTGCTTCACGAGCGGCCCGCATTCCCGCACCGGCTCGCCCGCGGCCGCGTGGAAGCTGAAGCAGTGCTCCCGGCCGCCCGCGACGCGGAACACGTCGACGACGTACGACTCGTCCGCGCCCACGTCGATGAGCGCGCACTGCCGGCGGTACTCGCTGCACTGCTTGTACACGTCGGGGCTCGACACGTCGGCGAACTGCACGCCCTTGGACGCGAGGAACGCGACCGGCCGGCCGACCCAACTGCCCAACTGCTTCCGCCGGTCCACCACGACCGTGTTATGGCTGATCGTGTTCTGGGTCCACCCGAAGCGCTTGGGCCAGTAGGTGCAGTGCTCCGGGTAGCCGAGGTCGGTGATAAGGTTCATGTCGCGGTAGTAGAGCCCGATGTTGAGCCGGTCCGCGTGGCCGTGGCCGGTGTTGCGGCCATAGTAGAGCCACAGGGCGCGGCCGGTCTCTGCGCCGGGGCTCTGGAGGATTGCGAGGCCGTACCCCGTCAGGTTGCGGCTCGCATTGCCGTGCTGCACTTGCGCGGCGGCTTGCTCGATGCGGCCGGCCCAGCCTTCGGGGTCCGCGTCCCAGATGGGTCCGCGCAGGAGCTTGGCGTCGCCGTCCGCCGCGAGCAGAGCGGCCCGCGCGATGCGCGGATCCCCGGTGTAGCGAAAGCCCTCGGCGAAGATCGCAGCGTCCCATCGGACCCGGCCGGTGCGGCACGGCCCGCCGGAGTCGCCGATCTGCGGCGTCCAGCGATCCAGGCAGGCAATGCGCACGCGCGCGAGGAACATCTCGCGGAACTTGGGGAAGTCGCGGTACAGGTCGTGCCGATCGTACGCGTCGTAGTCATGGATGTACGCGGCCACGTCCTTGAGGTAGTCGAGCCAGAAGAGCGAATAGCCCGGCGCGGCCTCGTTGCCCAGGCCGTCGCGGTCGACTTTGGTCTCGATGATCGCCGGCAGGTGGCCCCCGCTCACTTGGTCCTTGCTGCCGCGCTTAGGCCAGTCGGTCGTGCGCGGCGCGAACAGCCAGTCGAGCAACTCCGGCGTGCGCACAGGGTCGTCCATCACGATTGCCGCGATAGCCATGGTGCACTGCGACATGCCCTCGTTGCCGCGGATGCGGCAGTCGAGCACGGCCTTCACCACCTCGTCGAGCAAGTCCTTGCGGATGTGCCGGTGCAGCGCTTGGAGCGACGACTTGTCGCGCTTGCCGCCGTACTTGGCCTTCATGGCCTGTAGGAACAGGACCAGCCCTTCCGCCTGCTCCAGGCCAGGGAACACCTTGTCGTAGCAGCGCATCGCGCGTTGGGCCATCCAGTTCGACCAGATGCACCCCTCCCACTTGCCGCGGTTCGAGTGGCCGTGGGAGAACGTCATGCCTTGCCGGCCGTACGGCCAGTAATCGTAGTCGGGGTACACGTCCGCGAGCCGGTCGAGCAGGATGCCGGCCTTGTGCGCGTAGCGCGGATCGTCGGTGAGGAGGTACGCGTCGCCAAGCGCGTCGAGCGCGGCCTTCAGATCCTGCCACGGCCCGTACGCGTTGTAATACGCCACGAGCCAGTACGTGCCCGTCTCATTCTTGAAGCCGTATCCGTCGTCCACGCCGTACTGGTGCAGCGGATCCTTGGGGTCGGGATGGTCGGTGTTGAAAAGCAGGGACTTGTCCGCGCGTTTGGGGTCGAAGATCCAGCCGGGGCCCTTGCCCGATTCGTAGTACTTGCCGAAGTCGTTCTTGGGCCAGACCTCGTGGCACTCGGGGCACTGAATCTTCCAGGGCCGCTTGCGCCAATCGACTCGGTAGGGCTTAGGGCCGTGCTTGAAGGCCGCCTTGCCACACTTGGGGCACCCCAGGCTCATGTTCACGGTCGTGCTGCGCGGGAGCGACTGCTCCGGCACGAGCTTCCACAGCGCCTCGTCGTCTATTTCGAGCCACGGCTTGGCGCGGCGCACGGCGGCATCGCGCTGCACCCGCGCCCACCGGAAGCGCTCGATGTTGCGCCGAATGTTCTCGCGCTGTGCGTGGGTGTAGATCGATGGACGGGTCTTGTCGGCCGCGAAGCTAACCGCGGTCAGGGCGGCAAGGGCGAACGTCAAGAGGAGTGCGTGATGAGGCATAGGCGTCCTGACATTTGTGCTACCTAAATCAGGCGATTCTTGTTGCTCACCGCCAGGGGTGCGGGCTTGCGCACCCCTGGCGGTGAGCAAGAGCACCCGAGGCGCTGCGGGGGGGTCGATGACGGCTGGATCAGCCCGGGACGGTGCGCGTGGACTGGCGA
>JAJRTI010000841.1 GCA_024278415.1 Planctomycetota bacterium
CGCTTCGCACACGTCGCCATGGCACAGGAGCGAGGTGTCCGGGCAAAGCAGTTTGTAGTCGTGCAGCGTGTGCACGACCGGCACTCCCGCGTCCTTGGCCGCGGCCCAGACGCTCTGCGTGAGGTAGCTCGCGATGATATGAGTGTGGACGAGGTCCGGCTTGTAGCGCTCGATGACCGTGCGCAGCGCTGTCGCGGCCTGACGGTTCGAGATCAGCCGCATCAGCGCGGCAGGCGCGTGGCGCCAGTCGCGGCGCCGCACCATATCCATGAGGTCGTCGTAGGGGACGAAGTGGTCGGCGTATGGAGTCGGGTGGTTCTCGGGATGCCGCGTGGCGAACGGGATCACCTCGTGGCCGTGCGCTTCGAGCAGCCGCTGCGAGTCGAGCGCGAACGCGTAGCCTCCCCCATGGTCATGGTAGAACTCGGTGCAGAGGAGGATTCGCATGGGTTGGTGATTCGCGGTCGGCAGCACGCTAACTGGTGCTGGACGTCCACGTCCAGCACCAACTCAGCGCGGACGTCTCGTCCGCTCGTGCATCATCGCAGTTCCAGCGGACCATGAGGTCCGCGCCTGCGGGGTCACGGACGTGGACGTCCGTGACCAGTCGTGCGGCGGCCGCTGATTACTGATTACTGTGGTGACTGGTGACTAGTCGAGTTCGGGCTTCACCTCAACCCAATCGCCGCCGTTCTCGTAGTGGGAGAGATACATCGCGTGCAGGATCGACTGCGTGCGCCGGCCGTCGCGGCCGTCGGCGACGAGCGGAGCGCCGGTGCGCAGGGCCGCGGCGAAGTTGTCCGCGCAGTTGAGCCACTCGGACTCGACTTTCTCCGGCGGCTCGGTCGACCAGGCGCCGTCGAGGAACCATTGCTCTTGCCGGCCTTCGAGCGGGCCGCCTTCAGCAAGCCGCATCGCGCCCTCTGTGCCGTGCAGTTCGATGCTGAAGTACCACGTGGGCTGCGGGTAGCAGGTCGTGGCGAAGAGGCTGATCACGCTCCCGTCCGCGTATTGCCAGAGCGCGCATCCCAGGTCCTCGGCCTCGATGTCGTGATTCTGCGTCCACAGGTTGCAGCGCACCTTCTCGGGGATGCCGAGTGCGAATGCGATCTCGTCCTCGTGGTGGACGCACTGGTTCGACAGCACGCCGCCGCCGTCCCAACGCCGCGTCCCACGCCAACCGCCATTGGCTTGGAAGTACTCCATCTTGCGGAGGACCTTGAGCGACGCGGTGCCGCCCAGCAGGCGGCCGAGGCGCTTCTTCTCGATCGCGGCCTTGAGCGATTGGGTGGCCGGTTCGAGCCGCATGGCGAAGTCCACGGCAAGCAGCAAGCCGTTGGCTTCCGCGGTGCGGATCATGTCGTCACAGGCCGCGAGAGACGCCTCCATGGGCTTGGTCGTCAGCACGTGCTTGCCGTGTTCGAGCGCTTCGATCGCGACCTCGCCGTGTCTGCCGGTAGGGGGGAGGCCAAAGACGACTTCGACCTCGTCGTTGTCGAGCCAGGGCTTGAGCGACGTCGTCCACGGCACGCCGAGTTCTTCACCGACCTTCTTGGCCTTCTCCTCGATGATGTCCACCACGCCGACGAGCTTGCAGCCCGGGGTGTTCTGGACTTGCTTCGCGCGGCCGCGGCCCATGCCGAGACCCACGACCACAAAGCCCACGGGATCGTAGTCGCGCACCACGTCCTTCTTGGCCTCGGCCGCGGAGGAGACCATGCCGGGGGCCGCGCTCGGCCACGCATTCTGAATGACCTCGACCGTGCGTTTGGACTGCTCGACGTTGCTAATGCTACGGTCTGGGTTGTGTGTCTCCGCGCTGACCGGGCCCGGCACGCCGGCGCTGTGCGCGGCTTCGAGCACGCGGTCGTAGGGGATGGTGAAGTCGGCGAGGCCTTGGACCGCGCCTTTGGCCTTCACGTGGATGCACTTGGTTCGCTTGACCATGCGGGTGATGAATGCGGCTTCGTCGGTTTTGCGGTCCTCGCTTTCCCATTCGTTGTATACATCCCAAGCGAGGCCCCAGCTTGGTGCGCCGAGTTGGTCGAGGATGGAGAAGGCTTCGTCTGCGAGCAGGCCGCAGTTTTCGAATGCGATGACAAGGCCGGCTTGCTTGGCGCGCTCCGCGAGCGGGCCGAAGTAATCGAGCACTTGTTGCTGTGCGTCGGGCCGAACGCACAGTTCGCCCTTCTGTTCCTTGGGCGGCTGCCAGTAGAAGAACGCGCGCACGAGTCGGCAGTCGAACGCATCGGCCATCCTGATGATGCCCTCGAGTTTCTTGGCTTCTTCGTCGCGGCGCTCCTTGTCTGGGAGGTGCACCTTGGCCAGCGACGACTGGAGGCATCCGACCGCGAGGCCGTTGTCGGCGAGGAGCTTCTTTGCTTGCGCGAGTTGGTCATCGTCCATCCACATGAACTCCCTGCCGAAGCAGCGCCCGCGTAGGTCCACGTGCTTCAGGCCCCATGATGCGATCATCGGCAGGGCTTCGTGCAGTTCGAGTCCGAGTTCGTCGTTGAAGATGGAAGGGAACATCGATGGCTCCAAGGAGGCGTGGGGGTGAGACGTGAGCAGTCGTAGGATACTTCTGTGCGTGGCGCGGGTCAATGCGAAGACGCTCGGAGGCGAGAAGGGAAACCACAGATGCCCGCAGATGTCCACAGATTGCGCAGATCGGAATCGTACAGCCGAAGCGGTTCTGATTTC
>JAJRTI010000842.1 GCA_024278415.1 Planctomycetota bacterium
GGCTCTTACCCACATACGGTTCGTAGAACGCGGTCAAGTCCAGTTCGTCGACCACATCGCATACCAAGAAGACCAGATGGTCCTCGGGCAACAACGCACGAAGATCAGCAGGTGTGGGGATCGGCGCACTGGGATCGTACGGTCGGAATCGCTTCTCGCACTCCATCGGGTCGCACACTCCTTCCATGCACACGCAACGACCTTGTCAGGGGGCGACTGGGCACCACCTGCGCTGACCACACCCAGCGACTCAGACGTACCATAGTCCAGCATCATCGTCAATGGTTTCTCCGACAGGCTCCTAGGCCAATGAGAAACTGGTTGATGCCTCTTTGATGAAGGTGCCGCACGCCATCGCTCAGCCGGCCAATTGTGTCCGTATGCACCGTCAAGCGCGTCCCCAGCCACGGCTGGTAGGCCTTCAGGAGCGGAATCTTGCCCATGATTTGGTCGTAGCTTGCGCTACCATCCCGCATGGGCCTGTGTTTGTCGTGAACGGAGCGAGTCCCGTCTATGCTCAGCAGGAGCTTAATGCCGTGCTCCGACAAGAAGCCCAGCATCTCCTCGTCAAGTGGGATCCCGTTTGTCGTCATGTCGAACCCGATCGACTTCCCGGCGCTACGCGCCATCTCAGAGCCCGTCTCCACAACGAAGCGCAACAGATCGAACTCCAGCAGGGGCTCTCCCCCGAAGAAGAGAATGCGGAGTTGCTTCTGTGAACCCGATGCCGCCATCTGGAAATCGAGGGCGTCGCGAGCTACGTCTCTGGTCATGGCCCGGCGGTCGCCACGGCTAGTCCAACAGTAGTCACAAGCACAGCAGCAATCGTTGGTCAGGATCAGTTCGATGTTCGTGATCTTCGGGAACGTCGCCCGCTTCCTCCGCACCCGCTTGGCGATCCTGGCTCCGGGCTCGGAGGGACACATGTCGCAGGTGGCTGCATGGCGAAGCAGATCACCGATTCCCGTCGTCGTCTGTGTGTCTATCACATGCATATTGCGTTGATGTGATGTGAGTCAATTCCGACGGCCACTCCCGCGTCCTCCGGTGCGCAGGGCTCAGGGAGTGTCCACTGTGGACTCATGCGGGCACCAGAGCCAGCACGGCCACGACCATCGACCGCGGACGTCACTTGAAGCGTGCCAGAATGTCCTTCGGGAACAGGCCGAGATTCAGAGAGGTGCCGCTGGCACTGCACATGATGTTGCGGCGGTCCCAGAACAGATCCCAGAGCGGCGTTACGCCAGCACCTTTCTCCGCGTAAAGCAGAACCTCCTGTCGGGTCTTGACATTCATCACCACGATGCCAACCTCGGTCTGCCCTTCGACAGCCTCCAACGGGACATCGTAAGACGCCTTCTCACGGAAGCAGAAGACGAGGTGGCGCACCCCTTCCTCTAGGGGGAACGGGCTCCAGGTGACGGATGTGTACTCGTAACCCTCGCCCCCGGTATGGAGGTATTGAAGGTCCGAGCCATCCAGCGCGCAAGAGCAAAGGCTCCACTGGCCGGGCTGATTCCCCCGCGGCCGAACCGCAAACGCGAGCCTCAGTCCGTCGGAGCTACAGGCCACGCCGGCCAGTTCTGAGAGGCTAAGCCCTTCCTTAACCGGGATCTCAATCATGGTCACGGGGTGGCCTGCCTTGAACGGCTCCACCATCCATAATGCTGGCGGCTTGGCTTTCTCCATGCGTGCGATGAAGAACACACGCTGTCCATCCGGGTGCCAACACGGCTCGCTGCCGCGGAACAAGGTATCACGAACAATCCCACGAACAACCGGCTCGGACTTCGGGGGCGTTTGCTTCGGCGTGGCGCCAAAGTCAATCTTCACCAGATGCATGTCCCGGTGTCTGCCAGCGGTGTTCTTGAAGTACAGCAGGTGGGATCCTGTGGGCGACAACCTGGGGCTGTACGCGTCTTCGAGTGTGAACAGGAGTGTCCAATTATCGACCCTCCGCCTGCTCTTGAACGCGATGGAGACCGTTGACCTATATGGCGGGGGCGCTAAGCTCCAGGTGGAGTACGCGGACACCATACGAGTGGTACCCTGGGTAGGATCGTCCTCCGATTTGAGAACCTGGCCGTAGCGCCAGTGGCGGTGGGATATGGCCGTCCACGTCCACACGCGCAGGCTGCCAGACCACAGGAAGGAATCCTGTCCGCAGCACATTCGCGTGCTCCCGGCCCCCAGCACAGCCAGGCACACAACGCACACAAGAACTCGCAGGTTTCTCGCTACATTCATAGATATCCTCTCATGTTCGAGTTGCATGCGCACGACGGATATCCAACCAATCGCAACGCGCGACGGCATCATGGTGGCGTCGCGCGTTGGTCATGGGAATCACGCGGCGTACGCGCAGAAGGCAAATCGTCCGCACGTGCCATATGGCCTCGGACTACAGGATTGACAGGCGAACCGTCGCCGCCGGTGCGCGCCCTAGGCCTTGTTGTACGGAGCAATGCAACTGAACCGGTCTTCGCAGAGGAACTGCTTGGTGCTTTCCTTGCAGCCAAACGTCGGCGATCCGCAATCGTAGCTACTTCCGGCCCGATAGGGCGCACAGCTAAACTGTGATCCGTTACAAGTGTAACTTAAGCACACGTAGTCCGTGCCGATGCACTGATAGGAACCACAATTGAATCCAGTATCTGAGCATTGGAAGTCGAGACCCTCCCCGGTACACTTGTATTTGCTGCTACAGTCATACTTGATGTTGCATTGGAACTGCTTGGTTCCGTGGCAACCAAAGTCAGTGCTCGTGTCGTTGCATTTGAACAGTTTTTCGCAATCGAAGTTCGATTCACATCCGAATTTAGTGCTGCAACTCCAGTTGGTATTGCAGTCGAAGCCATCGCCGCTCTCGTTGCAGTTGAAGGGCGTAGGGCACGTGTACAGCACGGGGGTGCCACAGTCATGGCCGCCATAGAGGAGGTACGAGCCACAGCCGGGGACGCTCATAATCCGGAACTGCCCATCAAGCTCCTCAGCGATCTGTTGGCCCAGTTTCTCGATGCCCTGCTCTTCCTCCACTGCGGCGACGACTTCCCTGATGACGTGCGGCAGCGAAGCCGAGGCGAAAAGCGATGCCGCGGCGATCTCAGCCGACTGCATGATGA
>JAJRTI010000843.1 GCA_024278415.1 Planctomycetota bacterium
TGGGTGTCCACCCCGTGAGGAATGCACGCAACGTCTTTGTGGCGAAGGGAAGGGATCGCGCGGAGGACTCCCGCGCCAAAGCGCGTCGCCGAGATGAGCCGATCGGCCGCGGCGAGTTTCGCCACCCAGTCTTCTCGAAAGTGGTTGAACGGCTCCCGCCCCACGGGATAGTAGTAGATGAGTTGGTACCCCCACTCCGCCTTGAGCCGGCCGACACTCTGCCCCATGTATGCGTCGCCCAAGTGCCAGACGACGTGGGGACGGTATTCCTTGAGCGCCTTTGCGAACGTTTTGTCCCCGTACATGTCCTCGCGCGGCGGCGGCGAACCGTCGGGCCCGGGGGCCAAGCTGGGACATTCGGTCGGGAGGATTTCCCAAGGGACATCCTCCACCACAGGATGATGAAACCAGCCGTGTTGTACAATGCGCAACGACGGATCCGCCTCGTGAATGCGGCGCCAGATTTCCCGACACACGATGCCGAAGCTTGTCCGTGTGGCCGCGCTGTGCGTGGAGAGAAGGATTCTCACCGGCGGGTCGAGCCTGGGGTAACAGTTCAGTTAGCTGCAACGGCCAGGGCGTCAGATGCGCGATCTGGCCGCCCAAGCCTGAGGCAGATCAGAGATCAGAGATCAGGGATTAGGCGCTTACCGGCTTTCGAACGACAACATGTTACCGATGCGCTCCGTTGTGGAGTGCGCCGGCTTGACGGCGCTTTGGCTGGCAGCGCGCAGCGCTGCTTTCCATCCGCACACGCGCGAGCCGTTCGCCAGCGACAGGCGAAAACCTAAAGCGGCGTTCCCGCACATGCGGGACCGCACTCCACAGGGGTTGCGGGCGCAGCCGCCCCATTCTCGCAGCGAAGTCTGCGAGAAAGCATAGTGCCTTATCGGTTTTCGAGCGACAACATGTTACCGATGCGCTCCGTTGTGGAGTGCGCCGGCTTGACGGCGCTTTGGCTGGCAGCGCGCAGCGCTGCTTTCCATCCGCACACGCGCGAGCCGTTCGCCAGCGACAGGCGAAAAGCTAAAGCGGCGTACCCGCACATGCGGGACCGCACTCCACAGGGGCTGCGGGCGCAGCCCGCTATCAGCGTGAGATCGTCAGGCCCGAAGGCATGATGGTCAGGCCCGAGGGTTGTATTGTCACGCCTCTGCCGCCGAACTGCCCCATCCCCAGGCTCTTGCCGACGGGCATCATTCTCAAACGTCCCCACCCTCCTGTCACGTTTCGCAATTCCTTCGCCGACAGAGCCGTAGCTTCCGGAAGGTCTTCAATCTTGATCCGAGCCATTCTGACATCTCCTGGTGCTGTTAACAGTGCAGCCAAATGCAACACACAACATCGCCGGACGCGCAGTCTCGCCGCATGAGCGTCAGACAGATCAGAGATTAGAGATGACGGAGTAGAGATCAGACATCCATCCCTCATCTCCCATCTCTCATCCACCGTGGATCAAGCGATCCTGTGCGTTACGGTTTGCCGAGCCGTTGTACTCGATGAGTATGCTACCATATCCCCAATAGACAAACGCAAGGAGTTTTTTGGCCGTTTGGGCAGCGGTTCAGCTAAGTGGTGTCTGTCGCGAAATGCCGCGCGACGGGCGCTCGTAGCGCGCTCGTAAGAGCGTCTCTGGCCGGTCATGCGGGAAACCACGGAACGGAACGCACTGACGTGCGTGCTACAAGTGGGCCCCTCCGACCCCGCGTCGGCGGAGCGACGGCTTATGCGCTAACAGCGACTCACCTGGATGCGCCTCCTGGCCCGCCTTTGGCCCGATGCTCGCAAGGTCGCACCGCCCTGGTCATCTGATGATGAACCAAGAATCGCAAGAAGCGGGCCAAAGGCGGGCGAACTCCCGGTTTGTTTGCCAATCCTTCTCTTCATCCGTGGTCTCTGGTGACATCCGTGGGATTCCATTCTTCCACAACGCTGCCGCGGTTACCGGTCTGTGAAGAACTTCATCACGATAGTCTACATCGTGGCGGGCAAGTTGGATTTCGGGCTACCCACATGAAACAGCGAGGAACCCTCTGTGAAATGCTTGGCGCATGGCGGCTACGGCGCGGGTTGTGCCCGCGCCCCCTGCCGGCGTCTGAAGAGCTTGTACCCGCCCACATCCGCCACGCACTCGTAGTCGGGGCTGCCCTGGAAGCGCTTCAACATGGCTTCGTACTGCGCACGCTCCGTTCGCGCGTTCAAGGGGAAGATGCTGCCCTTCGTGTCGAAGAATGCGTAGTCGGGCGCGAGGTCGGCGGCGCCGGGCTTGAGCACGTACAGCTCGCGGGTGTAGCCCTTGGCCCGACGCGGCACGTGGGGCATGAGGTCGTACTGCGCGGCCACGCTTGCCGCGGCGGGAATCGACGCGGCCATGCGCCGGCCGATCGCGTGCCGGGGCTCGACACGGTAGAACTGCCAGTGGCCGAAGTTCACGACCGCGACGAGGATGCACGCGGCCCACAGAATACGCGGGCGATGCGCGGGGAGTCGCCGGCAGAGCGTGTCCAAGCCGGCGAGCGCGACGAAGATCAGATAGATGAGCCCTGGCACGCCCCAGTAGAGCCCAAGGTCCGCCTGGCTCTCCCAGTTGCTCATCGCGCAAGGCAGCACGGGCAGCACGCCCAGCACGAGGAGGCGCAGCGGAGCGAGGAGCGGCAGGAACAGCACGACGCCCAGGAGCTTGGGAAAGCCGCTGCCCGCGAGGTCGGCCACGACGCGCCACGGCTTGAGGAGCATCGTCTTGGCGATCTCGGCTTGGGTCGATCCGTAGTCCGCGTAGCGCCCGATGAACTGAAGCTCTCCGCCATACTCGGCCGCAAAATGCCGCGGTGCGACAACGATCATGGCATACGCGCACACGATGCACAGCAGGCCCAGCACCGCGGCCAAGCGCCAACGGCGATGAAAAAGCGCCGCGTAGACCGCCAGGCCAAACGCGTAAAGCGGCACGTCGCTCTTGAGGCTGAACGCCGCGAGCACGCAGGCGAAGAAGCCGGCATAGTCGAACCACTGGGCAACGGCCCCATTGCGCACGATCCGATCAAACAGCCAAAACGCGGCGAAGAGCGTCACCGGTTCGAGCATCTCGTAGTGGAAGTCGTAGAAGAAGCCCTGCATCATGGGCTTGCAGGTGAGCCACGAGAGCGCGAGCAACACGGGCACGTGGGGCTCGGGGAAGCGCCGGCGGATCAGCAGCCACAGCGGCACAAATGCGAGCGCGACGCCCGCGCCCTGGAGCACGAGCAGCACGTACGGGCTGTCCCAAACACGGTACACCGGCACAAGCGCATACAAAAAGGGCACGAAGTTCTGGCTGAAGTAGTGCCGGCGCAGCACGGGCGCGAAGAAGGGATCGCCCCGGAGCGTGTTGGCGATGGCGCGGTCGAA
>JAJRTI010000844.1 GCA_024278415.1 Planctomycetota bacterium
CGGCGCAAGCTGGCCCAGGCCCGGCACAGACGCCGCGAAGCCAATCTACAACTGCAGCAGCGCACGCTGCCGCTTGAAAACCGTTAGGAGGTCGTTGCTTAACTTCGCACCGATTTGTCCCAGATGCGTTGAAACATTTCAAAATCGCGCAACACGTCCCTCGTCATCCTATCAGTCAATCGATATCGCACGTTCCCTCTAGCGTATATCGCATAAAGGCGAGTGTGCAGGCCACCTGGAGTCAAGATGGTATGCATCGCCCGCCCAGCGGGCCTTCCGCTCGGCCCATTGACGGCGTCCAGATGAACGAGATCAGGGTAGCTAGATTCCCAGAAGCCGAAGTCGCGCTGCGGACTCCACTCATTATGAATCGCCACTATCTCTCCCAGGTCATAGAACCCATAGTCCCCATGTGCGACCCAGTCCTGGTACGGGTGTAGAGCGGTACCCAACTGGTTTACTGCCGTTCCCGGATCGTCGCGCCTCACCTCAGCGCCTCTCCACGTACAAGCCTTCTTTGCGAGCCGCAAGTGATGCTGGAAGAGCTGCATTCGCGTGTCTGGACCACTGCCCCTGTTCCTGTCGAAGTGATACCTTTGGTCGCCGCTTATGGGCGAGACGCTGGTTGCACCGCCGTCCACTCCAATGTCGGCCTCCCCAATGGCACCTGCGGCCGTCAACGGATATCCCAGGTTGATCGCGCGCATCTCGGTCGCCTGCCGATGGACATTCTCCCCCCAAAGACCAGTAGGATCAATGGTGCCAGTGGGCCGACTGGAGGCGTACCCGTAGGAGCTTGCCCCTGACCAGTTCGGTACCCGGTCACGATGCAGGAAGGTCGAAGACCCAACGCTGTAGCATCTCGCTGGGCTGAGTCTGAGCGAAGGGAGTCCTGTAGGCTGCAGGTAGATCGCTGGGAACACGAAGGGATTCGGTGTGGCGCCTGTCTCATCAAGGACTCGCCCGAAGGGGCTGAACTCGTAGCTCTTGGCTACGTCCTCTGACGCGTCGGTCAAGTCCTTGACGCCACCGACCTGGTCCATGTGGTAGGCAAATGCGTCGCCTTGGTCGTCTTCGACCTCCAGCAAGCTGAACGCACCGTGCACGGGTGTTTGCCCATGCGAGTAGGCGCGCTTGAGGTCGCCCGAGTCGTCACGCTCGAGCATGATGTTGAGGCCGTCCCACGTGTAGTTTGTCTCGCCGGTGGAGTCGATGATCTGGGTGCGGACGCTGTCGCCGTCGTAGTTGAAGTAGTTCGGCGTGATCGCGTCGTCGCGCGTCCAGATCGCGGCGATGTTGTTGCGAGCGTCGCAGTCGTAGTACGTCGTGTCGCCGCCGTCGACCGCGCGGGCGATCTGGTTGCCGTGGCCGTCGTACGTGTACGCGGCGTCCTCGCTTGGGGAGCTTTCGGCGGTCAGTTCGTTCGCGGCGTCGTACGTGTACGTCGTGGTCACGCCGTCCGCGATGAGGCTTGTGCGGTTGCCGACCTTGTCGAGTCGCACTCGTACGAGTGCAGCATCTCGCCGGAGTCTTGCCATTCGGCCTTCGTGAGCCGGTGCAGTTCGTCGTACTCGTAGTACCAGCAGCTCCCGTCTTCCTTCACCGCGGTCAGCGGGTTGCCCACGGGGTCACGCGTGAACTCGAACGTCATGATGGGCGTGAGATCCGACTTCACATCGAAGATCTCCATCTCCCGCCCTGCTGCGTCGTAGTTGTGGTAGGAGATCGTGCCGTTCGGCAGGAGCTTCTGGATCATGCGCCCGGCTGGGTCGTACTCGTAGTGCGTGTGCCGGTCGCTGTTCGACGTGGCCACGGCCATGCGATCGGCCGCGTCGTACTGGTAGGCCATCTCGTTCTCGAGCGGGTCGATGAGACCGGACCGGTTCCCGACCGCGTCGTACTCGCAGTAGGTGTGCAGGTCGCCCGGCTGTGTCCGGACCGTGGGCTGCCCAAGCGCGTCATACTGCCACGCGGTCGTGGCCCACGTGTCGATCATCTGCGTGCGGTTGCCCCCAGCATCGTACTCGAAGTACGTGGCCGTGTCATCAGCGTAATGCCCCGAAATGAGGCGACTGAGGGCGTCGTATGCGAAGCACGACGCCAGCCCGCGGCCATCGATCGAGGTCGTTTGGTTCCCCGCCTCGTCGTACTCAGTCGACCGCACGTTGCCCAGCGCGTCTGCCTCGGACATCCGTCGCCCCAGTGCGTCGTACTCGAAGTACGTCGGATGCTCCTCTGCATCGAGCAGCACGATGCGATTACCGGCGGCATCGTAGTGGAAGTAGGTCACGCCGCTCATGGCATCCTTGACGGACACGTTCCGACCTAAGGCGTCGTACGCGTAGTACGTCGCATAGCCCATGGGATCAACCGTCCAAGCCTGCCGGCCGGCTGCATCGTACCCCTGCTCCAACACGTTGTCAATGGCGTCCGTCTCTGCGCTGACACGATATTCTGACACAGAGGAAGGCGTGCCTGCCAGGGTCGCGCCCGGCAGACCCAACACGGGCTGCTTCGACATCACGAACGCCAGGAGTTGCCCTCACCTGTCTCTCCATGCCGAGGCCTAATGCGTAAGGCGCCCCCTGATTGCGCTGGCGCCCCGATAATGGTGATTGGGTTAAGCGCATTTCCACAAGTCTCATGCACAGTCCCCCCAGGCGCAAATGAGGACTGATCGTGCGACTCGCCTGGGGCCGAGGCAACTTCTGGTGCGGATGGGTGTCTGAAATGGCACGCGTAATCTCTGCACTGGGCAAACAAGGCCCCCGCGCTCAACGGGGAGCGTGCGCGCCCAATTGGCCGGCTCAGCCGGCCGCGGCTTGAGGCGTATGGCCCTTCGGCCGTCCAGGGCGCGGCGGATCGGAGCCTGCTAAGAAAAGGTGAGAAACCCACTTGACATTCACACGGTTATGGGCGTCCCCTGATTGCGTTTTCCTTCCGCGGTGGGAACTCATAGACCTCTGCATGGCCGATCTCCGCGGGGAACGCCGTTTCCAGCAGTAGGCGGTCGAGCTTCACGCGGCCATTCTCGTCGAGGTCTTCACGCTGGAGGCTCAGGAGCCGTCTCGCTTCGGCCGGGATGGCAACGCCCTGGAACGCGGCTTCCTCATACAACCCCTCCTGGCCCCCCATAATGTCATTGAGCATGTACAGGATCTCGTCCTTCGTTTCTTCGTCGAGATTCCCCCCGCGAGCGCCGGCAGCTATCGGTCCTCGCTCGAGTGCAAGTACTTGCACCCCATTCTCTTCTTGCAGGCGACGGCATATCCTCCGGGCCGGGGTCGCCGTGTCGGCTGAGTTGGCTTCTATGAGCTTCGAACAGAGCCCCTGCCAGTCCATGACTTGGTCGGCCTTGAGGTACCAGGTGCCGAACCGGTCTACCTTGGCGAAGGTGTCCTCTTCTGGTGGGTCAGGGTAGCACAGTGTGAACTCCACGATCCGGGGCTCGGGGTCGACGTCGAGCGTACCCCGCAGGAAGGGGAGCCCTCCGTTGCCGATACTGATCCGGGAGGTCCAATCGTCGGCCTCCTCGCACGGCGCAAGGCCGGCCGAGAGTCGGAAGTAGATGCGCCAGAGTTCTCCCGGCCCTTCATGGATGAATAGGTCCGCGGCGAACTCAACCGATTGAGCGTCAAACGTCAGGGGTACCCACCCGCTACCGATGCCTGAGTAGACATGGGCACGCTTGAGCCAATCTGCCGGCCCCAGAACAGCGGCGACTTCCGCGGATGTCATGCCCACCTTGATGTGGTGAGCGAACATGTCGAATATGGCCTGGCCGCGCGCACTGCGGGGGAGCGACCGGTCGTCCGCCCGCGCCCTCAGGGACGCCAGCGCGGCGCTGACGCCGGTTCTCTGCACACCTGCGCAGCGACAGCCAAGAACGGCCACGCCCAAGACTGCCGCACAGATGGCGGCTGCCACTCCTCGTGGAAGCGTCCGCCGCCAACGCCCCTCTCCTGCCTGGCGATTCACAGAACCGTCGCAGCAGGTTGGACGAGGAGAGCACGCCGCCGCTCTACACATGACTAGCCCAAGTTCGTCAGTTTAAGTCATAAGTCCTTTATTTTGGTCGAAAATCGTGGCTGGTCTTCACTACATCTCCGTCAACTTGACTCCTGTGGGCAGTCGCAAGCCCAAGCGATCGAGCAAGATGGCTTGGTGATCGGTGGGCCGAGTCACGCAGCGTTTGCGGATCTCCACGCCTTGACGCGTGGGCAAGATCACGTCGACCATGCGGATCTGTTGAATCTCGTCGAGCACCCGCCGGGGCTCATCACCCAAGTGGGCTCGATGGCACAGTTGGCCCAAGGTCTTCCACAGCACATAGGCCAAGAAGCAGACCAAGATATGTGCCTGCACCCGGTCTTGCCGCTGATGCCAGATGGGCCGGATCCGCAGGTCAGACTTGTGGATGCGGAACGCGGCTTCGGCTTCGGTCAGTTGCATGTACGCCTGCCACAGATCCTCGGCTGTCCAGTCGTCGATGTTGCTCCGCAGCAAGTAGCACCCCTCGCTGAGTTCGGCCCACTCGCGCCACGCGTCCCGCTTGGTCCACTCGACCTGTGAGCCGCCATCGGGCCGCTCGAGCACCTGGACCTGGAATAGACCCGCGGCCCGGCTGTTGCGGCCCAAGAGCTTGCCCACGCGCTGGCTCATGACCGTGGGCTTGTACTTCTTCTTCTCGCAGTAGGCCGCCATGTGCCTCAGGCCATCCTCGATGCGTTTTTCGAACCGATCGTGCATGGCCCGTTCCTTGGCTCGCCGGTCCGCGCTGCGGCACAGGATGAACGTCTCATCGGTATGGGGGCCGGCACAGCGCTTGACCTCCAGGCCCTCCCGGATCGTGTCCCAATCCTCGGCCAGCAACTCTTGCTCGAACGCCTTGAGCATGCCCTTGGGCGTGCCCACGATGTAGCGCCGGCCGGGTTGCTGGAGGAACTCCATGTTCTCGTCCGAGATCATGCCCCGATCCAAGCACCAGATGCGATTCGCCTGGCCGTAGCGCTCTTCCATGGTCTGCACGATTTCTTGCAGCGTGGTTGTATCGCGGCGATTCCCAGCAAAGACCTCGTAACCCAACGGCATACCGCACCGGCTCACCACCAGCCCGATGCACACTTGCTTGCAGTCGCCGCGCTTGTCCCGGCTGTAGCCCCGCTGGGCTTGGGGGTTGCGTTGGGCTTGGCCTTCGAAGTAGGTCGACGTCACGTCGTAGAGCAGTAGGTCATAGTCCAGATCGAATAGGCGCCCCAGGCGATGCTTCAAGTGCACTTCCAGTTCCGCCTTGTGAGGCAAGAGTTGGTCCAACGCGCGATAGAGCCGGGCGTCGTTGACCCGACGAGCCGGCACGCCCAGCAACTCGGGCAACGCGCTGGACTCATAGAAGTGTTCGGCGATGTGCAGTTCGCTACAGGGATGGCACAGCCGCGCGAGCACCAGCACTTGCGCCATGATCGACCAGCGCACGTGCGCTTGCCCTCGGGGCAGGGTGCGCTCGAAGAACGCCGGCAGGTCCAGTTGCCGCATCAACTCCATGCCCAGCCACGGCCCACCAAACTCCCGGCACCGCTCCACCCGGACCCCGGCCGCGTCCACCTCGACCCATTCAGGCTCAGTCTGGTCGAACAGCAAGGCTTGCCCATCATCGGCGCGGTCTTGCGCAGCTTGGGCCACCCCGAGCCGGCCGGCCTCGTCGAGTTGGCCCAAGTACGCCACCACGCGTTGCCGCGGCCCACGCGCGGTGCGATGGGACTCCACCAGCGCCCAATACGCGTGGCGTTTCCCGCCCCGATTCCGGTAACATGGTCGCACGTACATGGACTCAATTCTAGCCAAGCCCGCATCACTTGCAAGGCCCTACCCGGCGCGACCGTCTTCACTACATGGCTTCGCCACTCGTGTCCAGTCGCGCCCCGACCGAGGCCAAAGCACTTACGTCAATTGACGCCTCAAATCACCCTGCAAATAGCCCGAAATATTTTTCGATTTCACCAAACTGACGAACTTGGGCTAGCGTACCAGAGCGGCAGCATGTGAGGCACGACCGCTGCCTCGGCGTGTGGGCACTGTGATCACCCATGATCTTGCTCCTACCATAGAGGGCCATTACGGATCCGCGTGGTGCGGGGCGCGCTGCACGATCTTGGTCTTCCACGGGTCATGTCCCCCAGTCGGAATACAGCAGTTCCACCCGACATGCAGCAAATGGTTGCGGCTAGGGGTTACGGCACCCCCCAGTGGCGGAGGCCCTCCTCCCCTCCTGGCTCGTAGGTTCCCGGGCCAGGGATGTGCTGCCGAGCGGTAACTGAAGTCGCTTGTCAGGGCTCGCTTGCTGACTCCGTCATGATACCAGGCCACCGCGTTTACGAGGACTACCCCTTTGGTGCATCTACCACCATACACGTTCGGTCCGGGGGCCCACCATCTGAACGTGTCCCATCCGTCTCCTTCGATCAACCCCCTCTTCTGCATTACTCGCCAGACCTCAAAGTAGTGCCAGCCTGAAGGGAAGTCGTTGTTATCTCTTGGCACTATAGATTGGTTACTGCAATCCAAGACATTGTAGTCCCATTGGACCCTCTGTACTATCCAGCCTCCAGGTTTCCTCGGTCTCTTGCGCGCTAGCTTCCATTTGATGCGCCACTTGAACTTGCCGCAGTTTCCCAACGTGACATCCTCGACTTCGGCAAACTTGAGCGCCTGGACAGGCGACGCCGGCCCAGCCGCGGCACTCGGGCTGGCTGCAGCGTAGAGGTGATCCCCGTCGGCCCCCGCGTGATCGCTAGCGTTCTGCCCGCAGAGGCCAGTAGGATCGACAACTCCAAGCGGCAGGTTGGCGGCGTATACATAGGGGCTGGCCGCAGCTTCATATGGCAGCCGGTCACGGCTCAGGAACCTGGAAGGGCCTGTGGTGTAACATCTGACCGGGCTGAGGCCGAGCCCAGGCAGCCCCGGGAGCTGCACGTACGTGGCCGGGAAGCCGAAGGGATTTGGTGCTGCACCGGTTTCAACGAGGGCTCTGCCGAAGGGGCAGTGCTCCAGCGACTGAGCGGTAGCCTGGTCTTCGTCCGTCAGGCTCTTCACGCCGCCGGCCTGGTCCATGTGGTATGCGTAACGGTCGCCTTGGTGGTCCTCAACCTCCTCCAGGAGACTGAACGCCCCATCGATGGGCGTGTGGCCATGGGAGTAGGCGCGCTTGAGGTCGCCGGCATCGTCGCGTTCGAGGATGATGTTGAGGCCGTCCCAGGTGTAGTTGCTGACACCGGTGCTGTCGATGATCTGGGTGCGGACGTTGTCGCCGTCGTAGTTGAAGTAGTTCGGCGTGAACGCGGCGTCGCGCGTCCAGATGGAGGCGATGTTGTTACGGGCGTCGCAGTCGTAGTACGTCGTGTCGCCACCGTCGACTGCGCGGGCGATCTGGTTGCCGTGGCTGTCGTACGTGTACGCAGCGTCCTGGCTGGGCGAGCTTTCGGCTGTCAGCTCGTTCGCTTCGTCATACGTGTACGTCGTGGTCACGCCGTTCGCGATGAGGCTCGAGCGGTTGCCGACCTTGTCGTAGTCGTACTCGTACGAGTACAGCACTTCGCCGGAGTCTTGCCATTCGGCCTTCGTGAGTTGATGTAGTTCGTCGTACTCGTAGTACCAGCAGCTCCCGTCTTCCTTCACCGCGGCCAGCGGGTTGCCAGCCTCCTCCCGCGTGAACTCGAACGTCATGATCGGCATCGGCGTGGGATCGCACTTCATGTCGAAGGCCCCCACCTCTCGCCCGACGGCGTGGTGGCTCTGATGATCTCAGCCATTCTGGCGTGCCCCTCAGTCAAGCCACACCTCAAGCCGAGACAGTCTCGCCGTACCTTCGCACCATGGACATGCCTCGTTGCTGTTGGCAGCCAAAGCCGCGTCGTAGGGCGGCTCTGCAGCACCGGTCCCGCTGCAGTACGGACATGGCACATCAGTGTTCAGGTAACTGAAGGCCAAGACAGCAAGTGCCGCGAGTATTGCAGCTACGAATCCCCAATGGCGGCGCTGCCATCTGACGGCAGACCAGAGGCTGATGCGTGATTCTTTGTTACACCGTGTCGTCGCACCTGTTGTCTTGACCATGCTTCTCCGCCTATCCTCTCGCAGGCCCATGTCCGGCGTACATGCCCATCTGGGCGGGCCTTGCGTTGGGCCATGGATGTCACAGAGATCTAAAGAGGACGCTTTGTGTAGTAGACGCCCTTCGGGTCACCGGAACCCTGTGGGCAGTCGTAGATACGGACAGTCCACACACTAACCTTCAACGGCAGCTTGACGGCAGGAGGACAGCACTTCTTGTTCTTGTACAGCGTTCTTGAGCAAGACTGCACGAAGTCAGCATCAACGATCAGCGGAGTCGTCAGCGGCCCGTTCTGCCCCCCGATTACCCCGCCTGGAGGAAGAGGGGCAGTTGTGGTGACGGCTATCTCTATATATGACAGCAAGGTCATCGCAAAGTCATATGCCTCGGCTGTCGCGCGGACGACGCCAAGCTGCCACCAAGTTTTCGGGTAGAGAGATTGCCTCACGCCTGTTGTGAGCACGAAGCTAGCCTGGAGATAGTCTCCTCGTACCGTCGCAGTTGCGCTGCTTGCGTTGTGGACCTCTCCATGGGTCGGAGGGAAGCGGACCACCATTCCCTCTGGATCGATGAGAATCGATGCCCTGTTTGAGACAAGAGCGTAGAGGGACGCTGCTGGGTCGTAGGGAAGACGATCCCGAGAAAAGAATCTGCCCGTACGAATGTCATAGCTTCTCGTCGGGCTCAACCGCGCCGCGCCTACATCAATCAGCCTAATGTAGGTCGCGGGGAAGCCGAAAGGGTTGGTTGCCGTTCCTGTCTCGTCGAGCATCTGTCCGAAGGGGCTGTATTCGCAGCTCCTGACCATGTCCTCTGACGCATCGGTCAAGTCCTTGACCCCTCCGACTTGATCCATGTGGTAGGCGAACGTGTCGCCTTGATCGTCTTCGACCTCAAGCAAGCTGAACGCACCGTGGACAGGTGTTTGGCCGTGCGAGTAGGCGCGCTTGAGGTCGCCAGCAGCGTCGCGTTCGAGGATGATGTTGAGGCCGTCCCAAGTGTAACTCGTTTCGCCAGTGCTGTCGATGATCTGCGTGCGGACATTGTCGCCATCGTAGCTGAAGTAGTTCGGCGTGAACGTGGCGTCTCGGGTCCAGATCGCGGCGATGTTGTTGCGGGCGTCGTAGTCGTAGTACGTCGTGTCGTCGCCGTCGACCGCGCGGGCGATCTGGTTGCCGTGGCCGTCGTACGTGTACGCGGCGTCTTCGCTCGGCGAACTCTCGGCTGTCAGCTCGTTTGCATCGTCATACGTGTACGTCGTGGTCACGCTGTCCGCGACGAGACCCGTGCGGTTGCCGACCTTGTCGTAGTCGTACTCGTACGAGCGCAGCATCTCGCCGGAATCTTGCCATTCGGCCTTGGTGAGCCGATGCAGTCCGTCGTACTCGTAGTACCAGCAGCTCCCGTCTTCCTTGACCGCGGTCAGCGGGTTGCCCGCGGCGTCCCGCGTGAACTCGAACGTCATGATCGGCGTGAGATCCGACTTCACGTCGAAGATATTCACCTCCCGGCCAGCCGCGTCGTAGTTGTGATACGAGATCGTGCCGTTCGGCAGGAGCTTCTGGATCATGCGCCATGCCGCGTCGTACTCGTAGTACGTGTGCCGGTCGCTGTTTGACGTGGCCACGGCCATGCGATCGGCCGCGTCGTACTGGTAGGCCATCTCGTTCTCGAGCGGATCAATGAGGCGCGTCCGGTTGCCCACCGCGTCGAACTCGTAATATGTGTGGAGGTCGCCCGGCTGGGTGCGGACCGTGGGCCGCCCAAGAGCGTCATATTGCCACGTGCTCTCCCCCCACTGGTCCGTCATGTTCGTGCGGCTGCCCGCCGCGTCGTACTCGAAGTACGTGGCCGTGTCATCCGCATAATGCGCCGATATGAGCCGACTAAGCGCGTCGTATGCGAAGTACGAGGCTAGCCCGCGACCGTCGATGCTGGTCGTGGCGTTGCCCAGCCCATCGTACTCGGTC
>JAJRTI010000845.1 GCA_024278415.1 Planctomycetota bacterium
CGTGAGGGCCTTCCGCTCGTGTGACGATTCGCCATCGCAGCAGAGGGCGCCCTTACGGTCGCCACTACGAGCGGGTCGCTCCCGCGGCCGCACAGCGGTGGCGTCGTGGGCGACATTTCAGTCGTGACATGACACTATTAACATGAAAGAGGCCTCTCCTACAAGCGCCCGGGCCCAACGACAGGTGAAGCTAACGTCGTAGCCCCCGGGCCAATCGTAAGAGCCGAGAAGGAAGTTGCGGTCCACGATGAACCACTCGAACGACTCAGGCAGCGCCGCGTGCGCGACGAGCTTGCCGTCGAGGAAGAGGAGCATGCCCTGCGTCCCCCAGGAGGCCTTGACGCGCAGCCACCGGTTCGGCTTGACGCTGCCCGCGACTGACTTGCAGTGGACCCAGCCCTGCTCCTTGAGCTTGAGCCCGAAGCTGACGCGACGTTGGCCTCGCGCAAATTCGATGTTGATCGCGCCGTACTTGCCGACGAAGATCCCGGAGAGTGATCGTGGCTTGCACCGGAGTTGGATCGTGCCCTGCTTGTCGCTGGCGAAAGTCTTACCGAAGTTTGCAACGCCCTTCCTCTCGGCGCCGCCAAGATCGAGAGCTACGCTGTCATCCTTGCCATCAGGCGACACGCGTGCGTCTCCTTCGAGTCTGGCTTGAGGCGCGCCAGCCCCGTCGAGGATCTGCCCGGCTTGCACGTGTTCGAAGTCGATGTCGATCCGCTGCGCGGGTGCGGCAGTCACGCACGTGGCTACGGTCAGCAGCCACGCGAGCGTCAGACGTTGCTCCATACAGGGAACCTTTCGGTTGCGTTCGGCGAGCCCCTGGCTCAGGGCTTGCTCTCTCCGTTTCTGGCGTCTCTCCACTTCGCGCGGTCGCATTCGCGCGGCGGCAACGGATCGCGCACAGGGCCCACACCCTCCCATCCTTCGGCTATGCCACCAGCCACAATCTCGCGGCCGAGCGTAGGGGATGCGTCATCTCGGCGTTGAGTAGCCGGACCCTCCCGAAGGTTGAGAACCCGCGGGAGGAGGCCCGTGCCATCCGCCCAACAGAAGGAGCGCCTCACCGAGCGGCGAGCGACACAAAGGTGTAGCTCCTGCCGGGCACGCGGGCGGAGAACCGGCCCTTGTGCAGCGGCAGCGTCTCGCCCGTGCGCTCGTCGCGCGCGGCGACAGGTTTGCCGGCAAGCCCGAGCGCCGCGAGATCAACAGCGACCTCCACGTCCGCCGCGTCGGGCAGGCGGTTCGCCACCGCGACTGCGGCGCGGCCGGGCCAGGTGTAGACCGATGCGAGCGCGCGGCCGGTCTTGGCTTGCACCGGGCAGCGGGGGCGCCAGTACGCGATGAACTGCGCATCTCTGAGCCCGAGCCGCTTGCGGAGGCCCCACCACTGGCTCATGGTCTCGCGGTGCATGTACGACGCGGAGCAGTTGATGTCGTTCACCGCGCACATCGCGAGCAGACTCTCGCTGGGCTGCGGGTGCTTGTCGTCCTCGGGGTTCCTCGTGCCGCGGCGGAACTCCGGCAGGAACACATTCACCACGCCCAGGGCGTTCGAGTTCAGTTGCGCGCGCCAGTCGAGTTCATCCATGGTGTCCATGTAGAACCACTTGTTGCCGTAGAGCCGGTGCGTGTATTGCTCGCCCGGCCAGGAGTAGTCCGCGAACCCGTGCACCGGCGGCACTTGTTTGGAGTGGGAGTGCTGCATCCAGTATCCGCGCGCGCCGGTCTTGCCCAGCTCGCGGCAGAGCGCGGCCATGCGCTTGGCGAACGCGCGCTTGCTCAGGATCGTCCACGTCACCCCGGTCTTGCCGAACGCGTCGGTGAACCCGTGGCCGTGGCGCCGGTTCTCGCAGGGCCAGATGCTGTCGCAGTCCGTGTAGAAGCCGCGGACCCCAGTCTGCTCGGCCAGTCGCTTCGCGAGCCACAACTCGTACTCGACGAAGGTGGGCGCGCCGGGGCACACCGGCAACAAGTGGTGCGCCGAACTCGCGGGCCGCAGCTTGGTTTCCTTGTTTTCGTACGGCCCGTATTGCGCGGGGTAGGGGTTGTTCCACAGTTGCCGGAAGAGCTTGAACACCGGGTTGTTGTTGGGCGTGCAGCTTGTGGTCGCGTAGTAGAACACGAGCACGCCTTTGCGCCGGCGCTCTTGGTCGAACGCGCGCAGCGCCTGGGGCCGATCCGCGATCCAGAGGCCGTCGTAGATCGTGTACCCGTTCATCCACGGCTGATGCGTCTGGTGCTGGATAGGCAGCCCCCCGCCGAAATTGTGCTCGCGCCAGCCGGGCATGAGCGGCTTGACCGGCGTGGCCTGGAACCCAAACCGATACGTGAGCGGTTTCCTCACGACCACCGGCTTGCTGATGATGCGCAGCTCGATGCCGGCCTGGGCGCCGCCGCGCACGATCGTGGCCGGCTGGCCGATGTCGTAGACCCAGTTCGCCTCGGACTCGCAGAAGTAGAGGAAGCCCGCGTCCTCGTCGGTGAGCCAAAGGAACGGCTCGAACGCGCTCGTCCACTCCTTGCCGTCCCAGGCCTGCCGGTTGGGGCTCTTGCGCGCGCCGCGGATGTATTTGAGGCCCGGGCGCAGCGGGATATGGAG
Source organism: Planctomycetota bacterium (assembly GCA_024278415.1). The sequence goes on from JAJRTI010000845.1 coordinate 2,603, forward strand.
CGTGAGCGATTGCACCGGCAACCCGCCGGCCGGCGGCGTGAGGGTGACCGTGCCCACGGTCAGGCCGTCGTACTCCATCCAGCTTGTCCATTCGACTCGCGCCGGCAGATCCCCGAACGCGGCCTTGCCGGCGAACTCGGCGCGGTTGGGGTCTTGGCGTATTGCCTTGCGGGTGGCCTCGGCCAAGTCGGCTTTTCCCGCCACGGTCGTGAGAGCCAATCGGATGGGCTCGCGCAGCATGTTGCGGCCTTGGCTCATCACACGACTTGGCAAGGGACCATCGAACTCGTACTCGCGCCCCCAGCAAGCGACCGTGTCATTGCCCCTATACTCCAGCGGCGTCCACGGCTCCAGCACCTTGTCGGTCACGCCCACGTTCGAGCCGAGCCACGACAGATCGGGCACGTCGAGCGAGTCGGCCATCTCCAGCCGGCGCGGGCCGTCGCTCAGCGCGTAGCGCAGCTTGTAGCGCCCGGTGCGGAACTGGCAGGGCAGCGCGACCGCGGGGTTCAAGCCGTTGATGGACTCCGTTTGCCGCGCGCGGTCGCCCTGGGGCCCTTCGAGCGAGACGGCCAGGCGCACGCGGCCGGAGCCGATCGCTTTGCGCCAGTCGGCCGGCAGCTTCGCCAGGTCGAGCGCGGCTTCGAGAACCTTGCGCTGGGGCCGAGGCGTGTACTCGACCTCAAACGGCTGTTCCGGGCCCAGGCGCTGTGCGTAGCCCGCGAGCGCTTGTTGTTGGCCGGGCCGGTCCGCGAGGTAGCGCTTCAGAATGCGCGCGGCCGAGTGCGCGGTCCCGTACACTTCGACTTCGTCGATGAACGTGCGGTCTTCGGAGCTGCGCACGGAGAGCTTCTTGTTGAACAGCCGCACCAGTTCGAACTGCGGTTTGACCGGCTCAGGGAACTCGATGTCCGGGAGGTCTTGCCGGTTGCTCAGCTTGCCGTTGACGTAGATCGCGAGGTGCTTCGAGTCCCAGGTCGCGTCGATTTTGTTCCAGGTGTCGGGGTTCCACTCTGCCTTGCCGATCACCAAATAGAGCTTGTAGTCCGCGTCGAGCCTGCGGCTGCCGATCTGGATGGTGATGCGGACGGAATTCTCCTTGTCGTCCTTGTCGATGCCGAGGTTGAAGCCGGTTTTGCGGCCTTTGCGCCGGCAGTGGTAGTTGAAGAACCACACGTAGCGCTTGTCCTTGCCGGTCCAGTTGGCCGGCTTGACCCAAAAGGACACGGTGCCGGCCGGGAGGTGGAAGTTGCCCTTGCCGTCGTATTGGCACAGCTCGCCGTCTTCCAGCAGCAGGCAGTGGCCTTTCACGCCCGGCTTGGCGCGCAGCTCGAGGCTTTCCGTCAGCGTGGACTCCGGCTTGCCCTTGGCGTAGTCCGCGAATGCAGTGAGCCGGTCGAAGGAGGCCTTGAAGAG
>JAJRTI010000846.1 GCA_024278415.1 Planctomycetota bacterium
CCCTTCGGGCTGCGGTGTCCGCGAGGGGTTGCACGCAGGCGAAGAGCCGGGACGTTTGTTGTGAACCTGCCTGAATCCACTTCGAAACTGAAACTCCAGAATGCAACGCGTTGGGATACGTACAATCAGACCTACACCCGAAGAATACGGTTTTAGCGGAGCGAGCAAGTCCTTACGCCGCTCCTCCGTCGCGTTGATGATGGACTATTTGAAGTTGATGGGTTTCAACCGCCTGGAGTTCCATCCGTACGCGTTCGGGCCGAGGGCTTACTTCCCATCCAAGGTCTTCCCGCGCCAAGGTCAGATGGACGTGTTCGACGACGTCTTGCCGATCGCGCGGCGGGAGGGCATCGACGTGCTGCCCCGGGTGGATTCACTCGTGTTTTTCGACAAAGTGCTTGACGACGATGCCGAGAACTTCCAGCAGGGCCGCGATGGGAAGATTCGTCGGTGCTTCGGCAAGGTGCCCGACCCGCTCAGACCGCGTGTGCAGAAGCTGCTCTTGGATGTGCTTCGCGACATGTTGGATCGCACTGGCGCGCGCCGCCACAGGAGGCAGGCGACTCAAAATGGGACGTCGCTCTCTTCGAGAAGGACACGGGCATCAAGGTCGAGGCGAATCCAGACGACCATCAGCATCGCTACGAATGGCTCCGCGCCCACGCCTGGGAGAAATGGATCGCCTGGCGGTGCCGGAAAATGCACGCCTGGTGGCGCGAGGCCCGCGACCTCGTGCGTTCGTACGGCCAAGACAAGAAGCTCTTCGTCAAAACGATCATCCCCTACGACCATCACTTTCCCAGCGCCGAGACCCAATGGTACGGCCGCCACGTCGATCCCCTGCTGATTCACAAGTATCACGGATTTGACCCGGCGCTCTATCGCGACGAGACCGGCATGGTCGTGGAGCGCTACATTCCCATCGGCGCGGACCGCTACAATCGCGGACGCGTCCACAATTACCCCTGGTGGCACGTACCGAGCCTGGCAACTTTCTATCGCACCCGAGAGGGCACTGCGGTGGAACTGTACTTCATCTACTGGGAGCTATCGAAGCACCCTAAGGGTTTCCGCGTTGGGCCGGAGGGAGCCGCGGGTCGGGGCTTCTTTGAACCGCTAACCTTCGCCGTGCGAACGATGAACCCGTACGCGTTCACGTTCTACAACTGGCATCGCGCCACGTTGGGCCGGGAGCTGCAGCTCCGCGAATTCGCTCGGGCCTTCCGAGGCCTGCCAGCGGTTGCGCCGCGCCCATTCGACGGACGCGTGAAACCAACCCCAGACGAGCGGCTGTGGGTGCGATGGCTCGGCGACCGCCTGGCCATTGTCAACGACCGGCCGAGCCCGCAAGACATCGAACTTGACATCCCCAAACCATTGCCCGCGGGCTGGCGAGTGCGAGAACTCGCGACCAACACGACCCCTGTCCCGCCATCGCCACAGGCTCGTAGCAACACAACAGTGGCGCTCCACATGCGTGCATACGATCTGCGAGTGCTGTCGTTCGAGAAGTGAAACCCCCACGCGAAACGCTACTTGGGGCCGTCGCCCCAGTCCGGCGTCTCCAGCAGTTCGCCACCTTTCATGGCCGACTCGTGCGCGACAAGCCCCGGCGCGAGGTAGCGCGCCGCCTGCCACACGTTGTTGGGCGGCGTCTCGCCCGCCACGCAGGCCCTGACGAAATCGTGCACCAGAAACTGGTGCGATCCGCAGTGGCCGTTGGCCAGGCCGATGAACTCCTTGGGCAGCCGATGCACCGGATGCACCTTCGCCGCGCCCTGGTGCGTCCCGTCAGAACCGGTGAGGCCCGCCATGGCCGCGTCGATTTCGCCCGCCGGCGCGCCCACGCAGGACAACTCCGACGCGAGGTCCGCGCACGTCTTCCGGTCTTTCGTCACCCACATCTGGCCCGCCACGCTCTCCTCGTAGCTCGCCTCCGTCCCATACAGGCTCATGCCCACCGTCCCCGGGTGGCCGATGCGCCGGAACTCGCTGAACCGCGCCACGCTGCCATCGGACATACGGCACAACATCGTCTCGTTGCTGAACGGGTTTTTCCACACGTTGTCTTCACGGGCGTAGAGGTTGTCTTCATGTTCGTCCACCACGCCCATGCCGCACACGTGCGTCACGCGGGCCCCCGTGACCGACACGACCAAGCTCACCGAATGGGTGGGATAGAACATGGGCGGCATGCCGTAGTACCGTTCCCAGTCCTTGCCGTGGCGCCGTTGGTGCACCTCGTACATGCCGTGGCTGTAGTCGTGATAGTATCGCGCATCCGCCATGGCCACGCGGCCGAAATCGCCGCGGCGGAAACGCTCGCGGCAGTAGATGGCGCAGGGGTAGTAGTAACTCGTCTCGCCGAGCATGTAGATGCGGCCCGTCTCCTCCACCGTGCGAACCAACGCGTCCAGCTCTTGCAGGGTGATGGCCGGCGGCACGGCCGAATACACGTGCTTGCCGCTGCGCAACGCTTGCATCGCCTGCGGAGCGTGCAGATGGTGCTGCGTGATGATCGCAATCGCATCCACGTCCCTCTGGCATAGTTCGTCGAGCGAAGGGCACGTGTCCGCGATGCCGAACTGGTCGGCCCGTTGCTTCAGCACATCCGGCTTCAAGTCGCACAGCACGACCTTGCTCACCTCGGGATGGGCCTTGAAGAGCGGAATGAAGCAACTGGCAAACGCGCCCGCGCCGCAGACGCCGAGTTGGATGGCCATGGGCTCTCTCCTGATTCGCTTCTCGCGAGGCTATCGCAAAGTTCGTTCGGTTCGGCCGACGCCGACGTCGAAGCTCACGACCCGGCCATTGATACGGAGCCGCACGCGCGTCTTCACCTTCGCTTCCACATCGACGCGGCCGTTGCTCCACGCGAGCGTGACCGGCGCGGCGGCCTCCACGAGCGGCTTCCCGTCGCACAGCAGGCGCGTGCCTTGTTCGAGCGCGAACGCTTCGACGCGGCCGGCGCGTTTGCAGACGTACGCCCGCGCGCCTCGCCCGGTCAGCGCTCCAGCGGCGAGCTGGCCGTCGCGGATGGCAAACGCGACGACATACTCGCGGTCGTCCGCGTTCACGCTTAGGCCCGCGCGGCCGGCGCACAGGGCCACACGCGGCGCGGCCGCGTGCAAAGCCTGGGGCAAAAGAACCGTCACGAAGTTTTCCGCAGAGCGTTCGCCCTTAGGGGTGATCTTCAGCCACTGGCCCGCGGGGAAGCCCTTCTTCGGAATCGCGACGCTGCCGTCCACGTGATGCACCACTCCGCGGCGCACCAAAAACGGCTCGGCCGCGTAGTCGATGTCCTTGGGCCGCAGCATCTGCGCGAACAACTGCGCGTTTTGGCCTGTGGCGGTGAACACTCCGTCGCCACGCGCGGCGAACGCGTTCGGCCCGTGCAGCAGCCAGTCGTAGCGCTGCGGCTTGTCCGTGGCCACCTCGTCGTAGAGCACGAGCAGCCGTCCGTCCATGAACATCGCGTGGCGCCAGAACTGCTTCAGCCCCAGGTCCTTCCAGTACGCCCGCGTCGCGTCGCCGCACACGGACACGTACCCGCGGCTGCCGAAGAAGCTGCGGATCGTCGCCAACTCGTCGCGCTTGAGCTTGCGGTGGAACCACGTCGTGCCCTCGCCCACCTGCCCGCGGCCGTCCACGAGCAGCGTGTTGTGCTCCTGCGTCAGCTTGTAGCGCGAGTAGCCGGGGTCTGACACGAGGTATTCGCCGCGGCTGAAGAGCATGAAGTGGTTCTGGTCCTGATGCGCGTGGCCGTAGCCGGTCGCGCTGTATTCGAACGCGTGGTGCCCCATGGGCGGGCCGCAGCGGAACACGAAGCAGGTCGCGTCCTTGGTCCAGTCGGACCGCGCGATGACCATCTCCAGATCCTTGAAGTAGCGCCACGTGGGCAGGTCGCCCGGTGACCGCGCGGCCACCGTGGGGTCGTACCACAGCAGCGACCACATCGCGTTACGGCTGCTTGCACGGAATTGCTTCTCGAACTCGCGGCCAAGCCACTGGAAGTGGCCGTTGCGGTATTGCGACGCGTAGCGGAACGCGATGTGGCTCGAATCGCCGCCCTTGTCGGGGTTGTCGCCGAAGTTGGCCACGTGCTTCCCGTCGGGCATGAGCGTATAGAGGAAGCAATACCCGTTGTTGCGCAGCCAAGGATGGTCGTAGAGCGATTCGCCCGACGACTGGTAGAGCAGTTCGAGGTAGCGCAGCAGCCACTCCACGCCGTAACGCATGTACATGTGGAAGCCTTCGGGCGTAGCGCCGTCGGGCCCGTGGATCGCGAGGATCTTCTCGAACGCGAACCGTGCGTGGTCGAGCCACCGCTGAGCCTCGGGCGTGTCCTCGTAGATCGCGGCCGCGGCGATCGCGAGGCCGCAGGTCTTGATCCAGAGGTGGTTGTTCGCGTCGCCGGGGCGCTTCAGGTTGCGGCCAATCGAGCGGAACATGACGCGGCATTGGCGCTGGATCGCGGCGAGAGCGAAACGGCGCTCCGACGGCATGAGGTAGTCGTAGAGTTGGTCGTACGCGAGGCCCGCGCCTGAGAGCGCGTGGCCGTGCACGAGGTCGGGCCGCCGCGAGTCCCACAGCTTCTCCGCGCACACGCCGAGCAGGTAGCGCTTGGCGAACTCCGCGTGCAGGTCGTCGCGGCTGAGCGCGTACGCGAGCGCGTGCTGCCCCATCATGGTGCCGGTGCTTCGGCCCGCGGGCGCGACGTTGCCGCTGCTGGAGCCGCGCAGCGTGAGCAAGGGCAGGTAGTCGCGGCGCACCGTGCGCAGGTTGCACTCCTCCGCGCGGCGCCACGCGCCCGCGTGCGTCGTCGCGAGCCGCGCGGCCCAGAGCTGGCGGGCCGCGTCCGTCACGTAGAGCCGCGGATGCCGGCGCAGCCACCTTGGCCGCAGTTTCACAGCGAACTGCTTCAAAATGCTCCCGTCGACCGTGTCGAGCACGGCCTTCTTCGGGTCGAACGGTTTGCCTTGCCACGTGATGCTGCGCTTCCGTTTCATCGCCTCAGTGCGCTGTTGCGCGTCGCGGCGGAAGTCCGCGAGCACGCGCGCGCGTGTTTGCTTCAGCCACGCCTGCTGCGCTTTGTCCGTGAGCCACGCCGGCGCGGCCGCGCGCACGCCCGGCTCGTCGAGCCACAGGAACGTGTACGTCTCGTCGCCGTCGCGGGACGACGTCGCGAGCACCTTGAAGCATTCGTCGAGGAACCACGCGGCCTGCGGATCGCGCAGCCGCGAGGCCATCCACGCAGCGACCATGCGATGCGGCTGATAACGGAACACGGTATACGCCGCGTTCAGCGCACGACCCTCGGGCGTGGACTGGGCGTAGGCGAGCAGCAGCCTCGTGAAGATCCCGCGCCAATCCACGTCCAGCCCGCGCCCGCCGCGCTGGCGCAACGCTTCCTCGAGCAGCAGCATGTGCGCGAGTGCGGTGTCGTCGAGAACCTTGCTGAGGCCTGCTTTCACGCACGCGGCGAGCTTCGTCCGGCTCGCGGTGACCCATTCGGCATCGTCGAGCGCGAGCCCGACCAGACCGAGCACGCTCGCGGCGACCGGCGACGCGTCCTTCGCCAATCGCTGTCCTGTCGCGCGGAGGGCTTGCTTGATGGCCTTGCGCTCCGCGTCCGTGCAAAACGCGTCCGCCCAGTTCGCGCCGATCACGACCGCCTTGGTCAAGTACGCGAGACGCTGTGGATCGCCGGCGAGGCACTCGGGCAGTGCGCGGGCGATGGACAGCGTGGTCTCCGCAGCCAAGTGGCCGTACGAGTCCTCGCCGGTGAGCAGGTAGGCCATGGCGAGCCGGTCGATGACCTTCGCGGCCTGCCGCGCGTGCGTGGTTTTGCATTGCGACCACTGATATTCGTTCGGGCGCCAGGTCTCCATGTATCGGTTGGCGAGCACGAGGAGGCGGTCGTTGAAGATCGCCTTCCCCTTCGGCCCGCGCAGCTTGCGCTGGAGCGTTTCGGGCGTCGCGCTGCCAAGGAAGAAGCCGAACCCCTCGCGGTAGGGCATGCGCGCCTGTCGTATGGGCTGCGCGTCGAACGGCTTCTTGATGAGCGCGGCCGGCAGCACCTCGCCCGCCGCGCGCTTTGGCCGGCCCTTGGCCGCGGGGCCGAACGTCAGCTCGCCGCACTCGGCCGCGTTCATCCGATCGGCCATGCTGTTCCACGCGAGGATCGACGAGCGCCGCGTCGTGCCGAACCGCGTGTCGCTATCGTAGAGGCAAGTCTCGAACCCGACGGTCTTGCCCTGTTGGGGTTTCAACTCCGGCCAACGCCGCGTGTCGATCGCGAATTCGAGCACGTATCCGAACTTCGTTTTCCGCACCGCGCGGGCCACCTTTGCGCTGGGTCCGCGGACGCGCATGACCTGCGGTGCGATCTTCTTGAAATCGCCCGACGTTACGATGCACGCGTACGCGTAAGGCGTTTTGCCGCGGCGATTGGGGATCGATGGCGCGAAGTTCAGCAGCACGCCGTCGCCTTCCTGGAGCATCTTGGGCCCCGGCCGCGAGTTGCGGCACACGTCGTCTTGCACGACCACCGCAACGTAGACATGCGACGCGTCCCACTTGAGATAGGCCGCGGCCGACGCGTCGGTCGGGCCATAGTAGTGCTTGGCCGCGTGCACGAAGTCGCGCTCGCCCATCACGAGCCCGGCCGCGGCGTCCACGTCGCGCCAGTCGTCGAGCCGGCCGTCGATGACGATGGGCTTGTCGGCTTGGAACGCGGTCGCCTTTTTGTATTCCGTGCGCGTCATGGGCGTGGGCGGCAACTCCACTGGCGTGATCTCGACCGCGTCGATACGCGTGGGCTCCCGTGCGGCGATCCAGAGGCGCTGCTTGCCTGGCTTCTTAATGACCGCTTTCGCCTCGTCCCACACCCAGGCTTTGTACACGCCCGCACGCATGGTGAACATGCGCCACGGCTCGTCGTTCAGGCGCCAGTAGAACGAGTCCGAGCCCCGGCCCTCGATGCGGTAGCGCACGTTGATGAGGCACATGCGCTCGGGCATGTCGAAGTCGACGGCCATGTGCGCTTGGATCGGCTGATCGAGCTTCATGGGACCCTTTGGCAGGAAGACGTACGCGTTGCTCGACGCGTCGGCAGCGAAGCGCGTCTCGGGCCGCGCTCCGACGATGATTGGGAAGCGTTCGGCTTCGATGCGAATCGTTTTTGGCGCAGAAGGCGTTGCGGCAGGCAACATTAGACACACGATGACAGCGAGGTATGACATGGACGGATCCTTATGCAAACAGGGCTCACTGGGCGTTTTCGTACAGATGTCTTGTTACGGCACTCTCGATGGCGTGTCAAGCCACGCGCGGGCACGACTTCCCCCAGAAATAGCGGCCTGATTCCTGGAGGGCAATACGGCCGGGCTACTTAGTGTCCGTCTCGAAAAGGTTTTTATCATATAAGCGGAGGCAGGACAATAGGTTATAAATGTGGGGTGGCAACGAAGATTGGCCCGCGGCTTGCTATGAGTGTAGTAAACATGCCGTAACACTTCAGCCGATTGCAACAGCCGTTGGCCCCATGAACGTGCGCGAGTTCGATGGACAGCGCTTCCGCTTGACGCAACGCTGTTTGGAAGCCCAACGGGCTTCCGGCTTCTAGCCCAGGGTAGCGGCCGCAGGCCGCTACCCTGGGGTCAGGGCAGTCCTATTGAACTTCCCCCCCCCATCCGCCCGCCCTACAGGGCGGGCGGATGGGGGGGAGCGAAGCTGTGCGCCTCAAAACCCAGGGTTGCGAGCTTCGCTCGCGAACCCTGGGCTAATATCCGGAATCCCGTTGGGATTCAGATTCCCCAACACGCGGCGTTGCACGGAAGCTTTGA
>JAJRTI010000847.1 GCA_024278415.1 Planctomycetota bacterium
ATACCCCAACACGCGGCGTTGCACGGGAGCTTTGACAGTATTCCGTACATGGCTGTTGTACTTGGCTGAAGTGTTACTCCACTTCGAAACTGAAACTCCAGAATGCAACGCGTTGGGATACGTACAATCAGACCTACACCCCTAACTTTCGTAGGCTGCGCCGCAGCCCATGTGGAGTGCGGTCCCGCACGTGCAGGAACGCGGCTTTGGCTTTTCGCCCGTCGCGCGCGGATGCAAAGCAGCGCCAGTGTCGCGTCATTCTTGTGCGGTCGCGCCGCTTGCGGCACAGCGGCTAGGGCCTCCTCTGGCGTGCGTGGCAGCGGGTGCAGTGGGGTAGCCGCCGGAGCGCGTCGCGTTTGTAGTAGGCCCGTGAGGGCCTTCCGCTCAGGTGGCAATTCGCCATCGGGCACCGGAGCAGAGGGCGCCCTTACGGTCGCCACTACGAACGGGCCGCTCCCAGCGTCGCGCCCAACGCCCGCATGCTGTTCAGCACGAGCGGGGAGACTAACAAGAACGCAGCATGTCTGCCAGCGTGCCCAGGGCGCGATGTTTGCCTTATCCCCGGTGCACCCTCGCGCCTCTGCCCGGCGGGGATGCGCTGCGGAAGCCCGCGAAGCGGGGTCGCATCGTGTCCCCGGACACGCCTCAAGCCATCGAATGCGCGAGGTAGCTTGGCGAGTCGCCCCGGCCCTTGCTGACCGTGCGTCCGAGCGACTCGATGCGCCCGCGCATGCAAGCGTGGCACTGGTCCGCCGTCTCGGTGATGCACGCCTTCGCGGGGTAGATTTCGTAGAGCGCTCGGTATCGAGCGGGAGTCACGTTCGGCATGACCACGTTCGCTCCGCGCACAAGCCCCAGCTCCCGGCCCTGCGCTTTGTTCAGCGTGGCGAGCGCGGTCGTGCTGGGGATGTTGCTCATGGGGCACGCGAGCCGCGCGAGCGCGACGACCCTATACGTCATGGCCTCCGTGGCCGGCACTTGCTCGCCCGCCACCGCGCGGAACTCGGCCTCCTGCCGGCCCAAGGGAGTGGCCGGGTGGCCGATGAACGGCCCCACGCCGATCATGTCCAACTCGATGTCGCGAAACGTTTCGATGTCCTGCGCGAGCACGTCGTACGTCTGCCCTGGGATGCCGATCATCACGCCGCTGCCCACTTCGTACCCCAACTCGCGCAGCCGGCGCAGAATCGCGATGCGGTCGGATCGCACGCCGCCGCGCGGGGGATGAATGCGGTCGTAGAGCCGCCGATCCGAGGTCTCGAAGCGCAGCAGATAGCGATCCGCGCCGGCCTCGCGCCACGCGGCCAGGTCGTCGTCCGGCCGCTCCCCGAGGCTGAGCGTGACCGCCAAGTCGGTCTCCGCTTTGATCCGCGTCACCACGTCGGCCATCCACTCACGCGTGATGCCGTAGTCCTCACCGGACTGGAGCACGACCGTGCCGTAGCCGAAGCCCTTGGCCTGCCGCGCGCACTCGACGATCTCGTCGGCCGCCATGCGGTAGCGCCCGACCTCGGTATGGCTCGCGCGCAGGCCGCAGTACGCGCACTGGCGCACGCAGTGGTTCGAGAACTCGATGAGCCCGCGGAGGTGGACCTCATCGCCGACGCAGCGTTTGCGCGCCTCGTCGGCCGCGGCCCACAGCTCCTCCAACCGCGCGTCGTCTTCCTCGCGCAGCCAGCGGACGATATCGTCGTGGGTGAGGGTGTGGATCATCTGGTGAGGGAAGGTCCAGGTTGAGTCGAGGCGGCTTTGGATATGGACCAATGGTAGCAGTTAGAGATACCCCCTGCCAATTGCGCGCATCAATACTGCGGGGCGGCTTGCAACATACGCCCCCTCTGCCTACAATCTGCGCCCGCGAACGGAATGGAGGCCAATCATGCCCAAGAAAGACGATATCAGCCTGGCGCACGTCGTCATGTTCATCTCGTGGTACAGGCGCAACCAGTGGGATGAGTGGCTCGCAATCTCTGCCGACCGAGGCGCTTTTGAGGACACGTACGACGAGTGGATTCAAGTCGCCAACAAGGCCATGGCGTCAATGAAAGCCGCCGGAGCCCGGTGCATCAAAGTCGACATCGACGTGCGCAAGTTCCAGGCGTGGTGCAGACTCAACGACCGTCCATTGGACGGCGAAAGCCGCACGGCATACACAATTGAACTCGGCCGGCTGAAGTTCGACTTGAACTGAGTTGGCCGCATATCTTTACCAGCTCCAAGGAGCCTCCCATGAAGATTTCGGTCATGCTCTACAGCCTCTCCAGCATCATCCGCTCCGGCGAGATGACCATCCCTCAGGTCTGCAAGTTCCTCAAGGACGAGTGCGACGTGGACGCGATCGAGCCCATGCACGCGGGCGTTGCAGACATGGGCGTGGGGGAGTTCAAGAAGGTGCTCGACGACCTTGGCCAGCGCGTGGCGTGCTACATCGGCGGCGGCGACTTCGTGCAGCCGACCGACGAAGCGCAGCAGCCGGCCATCGACGCGGGCAAAGCCGCTGTCGACGCGTCGCTCGAAGTGGGCTGCAAGACCCTGCTCCTCACCACCGGCGGCTGCAAGCCGGATCTGCCCAAGCCTGAGGCGCGCAAGCGCATCGCGGCCGGGCTCCAGAAGGTGATCGAATACGCGAAGCCGCTTGGCGTCACGGTCACCATCGAGGACGTGGGCGCCGTGGCCGCGCCGTATGGCGCGGTGAGCGAGGTGCTGGACATGTTCGAACTGGCCGGCCCGGACCTCATGTTCACGTACGACAACGGCAACTTCCTCACCCAAGGCGAGGATCCCAACGCCGCGCTCGACGCGGTGTGGGACCGCGTGGTGCACGTGCACTGCAAGGACTGGCGCAAAGTGGGCGACGACGAAGACACGACGCGCGTCTGCACCGGCGCGGGCGGCGTCCAGTACCAAGGCGTGCCCTGCGGCGAAGGCCTGCTGGACTACCCGGCCAACATGGCCGAACTCAAGCGCCGCGGCTACACCGGCTACCTGTCGTTCGAATACGAAGGCCCCGACGATCCGCGAGACGCGGCGAAGGTGGGCATCGCAAACATACGAGCGCTGCTCTGAGCACAAGGGGCACGCAGCGCTGTAGCCAGATTCGCCAGAATTCGGGCGATCTGTGAACCACTTGATGCCCGCACCCGCATGCGCCAGCCGGTCGCCGCATGCGCCAGCATGCGGGAGTCGCCAGTTGCATTGAACTCCTGCAGCCTGGCGGCTGCGGCGCCCCTGGCCCGCCACAAATCCGAGGGGCGTCGCACCGCATCTCCGATTCCGATCTGCGCAATCGGCGCAATCGGCGGGCATCTGTGTTTCCGTCTCCCCCCCGCGGAGCGCGCCCGCTCTTCCGCCCATCAACCATCAACCATCACTTCGCCACGTACGTGAAGTGGCCCGCCTTGCTCCAGTTCCCCGCGCCGTCCTTCGCGCGCGCGTGCACGTACCAGATGCCCTTGTCGGGGAAGGTGGCGGAGAAGGTGACGCCGGGCTTCACGTTCACCTCAGGCTTGGGCTCGCCGTAGGGGTTGCGGTCGAAAGCGCACGCGTACCCCGCGATGCCCGACTCATCGTCCGCCCGAAGCGCAAACCGGGCGAGACGCGGCCCCGCCGCGTGCACCACGATGTCGTCCAGGTAGAAGACCGTGCCGCGGGGGTTGCGATTGAAGCCGGCGTCCGCGAAGTAGATCCTGTTGATTATCCAATCGTGGATCGGCTGGCCCTTGAGATGCTCTCGCAACTCCATGTGCTTCTTGAGGTCCACCGTCGCCGCGCGCCACTTGCCGTCGCACACGATGCCGTCCACCCGGCCCGCGCGCACGACGTAGTCCGGCCGCACGTCCGCGTCCGTGAGCTTCACGATCATGCGCCGCTTCTCCCGGTCGTCGTCGTTCACGCGCGCGTCGAGATCGATCTTGAGCCCGGGCATGAAGCGGTAGCGGAACGAGAGGTAGGGGTAGGTCGACGTGTCGATACGCCCCGGCACGCCCACGCGGACGCGAATCGCGCTCGCGGCGATGCGCACGCGCTGCACGTACGTGCCGATGGACTCGTCGAGCGGCTGGTCGAGCCACGTCGCGCCGGACGCGGAGAGCCCCGATCGGCCGGGGCCGAAGTTGAACTGTGTCTCCACGCTCGCGCTCGTGCACACGAGCGTCGGCGCGAGGGGAGGCTGCTTGTCCAGCGCCTTGGAAAACGTCCACCGCCAACTCATGGGGGAGTTCGCGTTGCCGGCAAAGTCCCGCACGGCCGCGAGCGACACGGCGAACGTCTGGCCATCCGGCGGCGTGGTGCGCAGGCCCGTGGCCAGGGTATCCACCTCGAACACGCCCTTCGCCAGATCCACGTTTGCCCCGGTCTGCCCCGGCCGAAACGTGCGGCCATTCACCGTGAGCGCGAGGCTGTCAGGATCTATGCCCGCGATGGGGTCGTCCAGTTCGACTCGGATCACACGGCTCGCGCTTTTCGCGTTCGCCGGCGGAGAGACACGGCGAACCTTCGGCGGCGTGTTGTCCACGAGCACGAGCCAATGCGAGGTCTCGCCCCAGTTCCCGGCCGCGTCCACCGGCCGGAGGTGGAAGTAGTTGCGCCCTTCCGGCAAGCCCTTGAACACCGCGCGCACCGCGGGCCCTTCGGGCTTCTTGTCCGCGTCCTCGACCGGCTTCTTGCTCCAGTGGAAGCTGTATCCGGCGATGCCGCTGGGGTCGCTCGCGGACCAACTGAGCGCAAACCCGTTGCCTGCGGAGCTGAGGCACGGGGCGATGGCGAAGTTGTC
>JAJRTI010000848.1 GCA_024278415.1 Planctomycetota bacterium
GAAGATGGGCCTGCTGAGCCAGGTGATCGCAGGAGAGTCGAGGGTTCCATTCGCGGACGTGATCCCGTATGCGAGCCACGAGAACGTGCTGATGCGCCGGCTGGCCTTGCACGCGCTGGGCGTGTTGCGCGACCCGGCCGCGGTTCCGGTCATCGAACGCGCACTCGACGATCCGGAGAACGGCGTGCGCTGCAAGGCGATGCAGGCGCTGCGCTACAACCACGGGCCGCAGAGCGCCGCGAAGATTCTCGCCGCGCTGGCGCAGCACGGCGAGCACCCCTTGCACGAGATGGCCCGCGACACATTGCCGCGGATTCGTCCCGCGCCGCGAGGCCTGTTGCGGGACGCGGCGCGAAGCCCCAATCCCATCGTCCGCACGACCGCCATTCGAGCGATGCGCTTGATTGGGCCGACCGACGAGGACGTGGCTTGGCTGCGCGCGGCCTTGGAGGATCCGCATCGGTACACGCGCTACTCCGCGGCCATGGCCCTGGGCGCGGTCAGAAGGAGCGCGGCCGCGGTCGAGGCGCTCGGCGATGCGACCCAGCATGCGGACGTGGCTGTGGCCAACAGGGCCGCGGCGTCCATCGAAGCGGTCGTGCGCAGAGGAGACCGGGAGGTCGAGGCGTTGCGGCCGCGCATGCTTCAGGCGGTCAAGGACCTCTTCGCGAAGATGGGCGACGGCTGCAAGCGCGACGACGCGGACTGGGGCTATCGCGTGAGCGGCGCCGCGTTGCTCGCGTTCGGAGAGGAGGGCGAGAGTTTCCTCCGCGGCCTCATGTCGCAGAGCCGCGACAAGCGCCTCGCGGAGCTGGCCTGGCGGATCCTGTCCTTCCGGGAGAAGGCCGGCGCGAACGCGTTCAACATCATCCCTGAGAGCGAGAGCGACGCGGCCTTCCAGAAGCGGCCCCTCTGGCTCAAGACGATGCGCGCGACGCGGCTGGCCGAGTCCTTCGATTCTCCCAAGCGGTTTGCGCCGGGCGCGCAAGGCACAATCGGCGACGCGCGGAAGGCATGGGGCCGCTGGGGCGCGTTCGGGCCGGCCGGCGCGAGGATCGATGCGCGTGTGGCCCACAGCCCGCCGCACTCGGTCAAGCTTGTGCGCGGGGCCGGCGGCCTGTACGGATTCACCGCGGCCGGTGTGCGCGATGGCCGCGACTATGAAGTGTTGATGTGGGTCCACCGAGACAGCGACACCAGCGCCTTTGTCCTGAACGTCAAGGGGAAGCGCCCCCAGGCCGAACCGGAAGTCGCCGCGCTCGTGGACTCCGAGGGACGGATCCTGCTGCGCGACGCTGAGCGCTCCGAATGGGTGGACACGCGCCTGCGCGTCGAGCCCAAGGCCTGGACCCGGCTGCGATTCATAGGCGACCGCACCGCGGGACGATGCCGCGTGGCGGCCATGCCGCAAGGCAAAGCCGAAACGGAATCGGACGTCTCCGTCCCGTTGCAAGCGCGGCCAGGCCTTTACCTAATCAAGTTTTCCCCGCAGCCTCCCGAAGGCAACTCGGTCCATCTCGACGACATCGAACTGGTCGAGAGGTTCTGATCCTGAGAAGTAGCCGCATGCGCCAGCCGGTAGCCGCATGCGCCAGCATGCGGGCCTTGCGGGATTTGAAGTTTCCCTGCGTTTGTCCCGCATCCTGGCGGCTGCGGCTACGATTGGCCGTGGCTACAGTTCCCCACAGGAGTTTCTCGAATGCGATTTGTCCACACTCGGATGTGTCTCGCGGCGTTGGCCGCGCTCGCACCGTCCGCGCGGGCCGCAGACATCTACGTGGACTGCCGACGCGGCGCGGACACCGCGTCGGGCGGCCGCGGCGCGGCGCTCAAGACCATTGCCCGGGCCATTCGCCTCGCGAAGCCCGGCGACATGATCCACCTCGATCCCGCGGCCGGGCCATACAGGGAAAGCGTCGAGTTCATCAACCGCTCCGGCGCGCCGGGCAAGCCGATCACGCTCGACGGCCACGGCGCGACGATTACCGGCGCGGAGCCGATCGACGTGAGCCAGTGGCGACAGGTCGGGCCTGGGCTATATCGATGCGACACCCTCTACCAACGGACCAGCCACGGCAAGCACCTCAAAGACGCGGACATCAACGCGGTCATCATGCGCTACTTCCTCCTGTTCGACGGCCGCATGCAGCGCATGGGCCGCACCTCCAAAGGCCCCAAGGCGCGGTTCAAGAAGCCCGAGGACCTGGCCCCCGGCGAGTGGACGTTCGTGAGAGACGGCCTCGTCTTCTACATCCGAATCGACCCGGCCAAGACCTTGGCCGACTGCCGAATCGAAGCGCCCTTGCGCTCCAACGGCGTGGCCATCTACGGAAAGCTCTGCGAGCACATCACCATCCGCAACCTCACCGCGACCCACGTGTACAACGACGGTTTCAACATCCACGGCAAGACGCGGCGCATTCGGTTCGAGAACGTGCGGGCCATCGAATGCGGCGACGACGGTGCGAGCGCGCACGACGACTGCCGCATCACCCTGGACGGGTTCGTGTCCATCGGCAACTCGACCGGCATGTGCCACACTGGCGCCAGCCAGTCCGTGAGCGACCGTGTGCTGATTCGGGGGTGCCACGGCGTGGATCTGTATCTGCTCGACACCGGCTCGCACGTGATCCGCAACAGCATCATCTCCTGCAACGCAGCCCAATCCATCGTCGTGGCGGGCCGGCCGAAGGAAGACCAACCCTGCACGCTGAGCATGGAGAACGTTCTCGTCGAGGCGACGCGGGCCGGGCAGGTGTTCAAAGCCCGGCGCGGCTCGATCGTGGAGATCACGCAGGCGACGCTGCAAGGCTTGTCCGTGAGCGCGGCCGGCCGCGCGTTCACGCTGCGGAGGTCGATCGTGGGAGGCGCGGCGAAGCCGTATATCATGGTCTACCCCCGCACGAAGTGGCTTGCGGAGCGAAACGCTTACGATCTTCAGTACCTGCGTATGGACA
The DNA here is from genome assembly GCA_024278415.1 of Planctomycetota bacterium. The sequence continues at coordinate 2,958 of JAJRTI010000848.1, forward strand.
AGACCTTCTACACGGCGAAGGACTTCGACGCGTACAGGCGCGCCACGGGCCAAGACGCGGACTCGTCTTGGCAGGCCCAACCCCAGGCTCCCGCGCGGAGCGCCGGGGTGGGCGTCGACATGTCGTCTCTGCCGCCTCGATAGCGCCGGCAGCCGCATGCGCCAGCTTTAGCTGGCGTTGCTCCTGCTCCCGCCTTCAGGCGGGGGTTGAGGGCGGCGGGCGACATTCGGAGCGCGCTTCAGCGCGGCTTCTCGGCATGGCGTTGGTTGAGAAGCCCTGCTAAAGCAGGCTGCAAGAATAGTCATGGCCTGCCGACCTCCACCAGATGAATCTGGTGGCAAGGCAGAATTGCCCGCTGAAGCGGGCATTGGGGCGTTTCAAGCAATCGGGCGAGACTGTGCGCTTTGTTCTCGGCTTGCTCGTGAGTCCAAAGACGAACGCTCTGGTCAGAAACACGCTAAACACATACTCGGAGACTTTCCTGACCGTCCGCCGCAAGGCGGACGCTACGAGCAGGATGGCGCTCGCCAACGAAACGAAGATCAACAAAAGCTACCCACGGAAGGCGCCCCACATGTCATTCCAGCCAATGCTCGAGCAACTACGCGATTTCGACACCGCCCTCGTGGCCAACACGATCGGCTACATCGATTCGACGCCGCCGCACAAGTGGTATCTGAGCGGCGAGATCCAGTCTGTCACCCCCGCGCTGGGCCCGACCGTGGGCATCGCGGTCACCTGCGAGATGGACACGAGCAGCCCCGACGTGGACGACGACGGCACAGTCGACGGGTACTGGGAGCAACTCGAACAGATGGATGCCATGGAGGAGGACACGGTCTGGGTCGTCAAAGCCGTCGGCTCCCGGCCTGACCATGAGTGCATCATCGGCGATGGCATGGCCAAGACGCTGTACGCCGCGGGCTGTAGGGGGGTGGTCACGGACGGCCGCGTGCGCGACGTGCAGGGCCTGCTCACGACTCCGTTCGCCGCGTACTGCCGGGGCACTATCGCCCACCACTGCCGGCTCCGCGTTCGCAGCATCAACCGGCCCGTGGAGATTGGGGGCGTCACCATTCGGCCCGGCGACGTGATCCACGCAGACCGCGAGGGCGTGATCACCATCCCCCATGCGTGCATCGAAGCTCTCCCGGCCAAGGCTCCCCAGATGCGCGCGTTCGAGCATGAAGCGCACCTCGTGCTCAGGCGCACGGACGCGCCGCTGGCCGAGAAGCGAGAGCAAGTCGCGCAACTCCTCGCCCGATACGGCTTCGCCGATTGCGTCGCCTCGCCACCCCCAACACCGTGAGCCATCGTCCATGCCTGCTGCCAACAGGGCCGATCTCCTATTTGCGGCTCGGCTCCTGCGTTCCGAGCCAGCCGTGTCGCAGCATCACCGGCATGACGACGCGTGGCAGGTCGAGTACGTAGTGGCTGGGCCGATTCGGTACGGCGTTGGGGACGCGGAACACCGCTTGGCCGCGGGCGGCCTCATCGTCATCCCGCCTGGCCATCGACACTGCCAGGAGTCGTCGCAGGGCGCGGACTCCTACCTGTTGCGCTTCGTACTTCGCGGCCATCGTCCGACTAGGGAGCCCGTCGTGGTGGCTCTGCCGCCGCGGGATAGGGCGGAGGCCGAACGTATTCTGGAGAGCCTGGTGGCCGAACACGATAGCCGGGCCAAGGGCCGGGATGACATGATCGACGCGCTGCTGGCTCAGCTCGTCGTCTGGGTGAAGCGCTGGAGAGTCGTGGCCGGCTCCGATGCGACTTCAAGGCCTGTGTCCGACGCGGTGGAACGCACTCGGTGGGTGGCCGATGTGCTCAGGCGACGATACGCGGAGCGGTTCGCTATCGCCGATCTGGCGAAGATGGCGTGCTTGAGCCGTTCGCGCTTCATGCAGCTTTTCCGCGAGGAGTTCGGCGTGGCGCCGGGGGAGTTCCACCGCCGCGTGCAGATGGACAAAGCGGTCGAGTTGGCCAAGCACACCGGCATGTCGTGGCAGCAGATCGCCCTACACCTGGGGTACAGCGATCCGTCCTACTTCAGCCGCGCCTTCAGGAAGGTCATGGGGGTTCCGCCGTCAAAGTGCTTGAAACGCACGCGAACGACGGAATAGCGCTATCGGAACAATGGCCCGGACTTGAGCCTGGCGTCCCGTAGGGACGGCCGAGAATAGCCCAGCACTTCAGTGCTGGGAAGGGCACCATCGACGGCAAGTTGCCAGTCCCGTAGGGACGGCTGAACGACCACGAATCGCTCATCTGTGGCCGTTCACAGCATTCAGCCGTCCCTACGGGACTAAGGGTTGCTCGATAATCCGCGTTCCCAGCACTGAAGTGCTGGGCTATTCTCAAGTGCCCCTATGGGGCACGAAATGGGCGCCATTGGGCTATCGGACGATTGTCCCACTTCTTCGGCCGATCTGTCATGGACTCCGCATGGCGGCCGCGGTAACCTGGGCTGCCGACTCGACATCCATCACCGCAGAGCGTACTGAAGGACACCGCACATGGCCCAAGATTCCCAGTTTCCCAATCGAGTCATCGTTGCCGACGCCGCCGGCAAGCCGTACGAATCCGCCGGCCGCGCGGCCGCGCGGTTGCTTGATCTGTCGCTCGTCCACGCGGAGGCCCCAGCTCCCGGCGCGATCAACATTGGGCCAGCCGAGTTCGCATCGGCGGACGAACATGCCGCGGATCTTATTGCGACCGCGCCCAGCAACAGGCTTTGGGACATCATCTGCGAGACCGACAACGCCGGCTGGATCGTGAGCGGCTCCAGCCCCTTCGCGGCCGCGCACGCCGCGCTCACGCTCGCGGACTGGCTGCGCTGGGACGAGCCGCAGCCCCGGCCCTTCCGCAGATTGCGCACGCCGGTGTTCCGCTCCATGACCATGGAGTTCGACGACTGGTCCGCCGGCTTCGCCCGGCTCGCGGACGGCTTCGACATGGCGAGGCATGTCGCGGACGCGGCTCGGGTCGGCATCGAGGCGCTCGAAGTCAATCTCCTCGCCGACGCGGCGCCCGTGCAGGTGCGCGAGCGCCGGGTGTATGAAGACATGTACCAGTGGTGGTGCATCTACTCGCCGGGGCTCGACATGTTCTTCGAGTCGGACCTGACCCGCGGCACGTACCAGCGCTCGATGCTCCAGCGCAATCTCGACAAGCTCCTCGCCACGGCCGAACTGTGCCGCGCCTGGGGCATCACGCCCACGTTCATCGCGTTCGAGCCGCGCGTTTGGCCCGAGCGCCTCTACGACAAGTATCCCGACCTCCGCGGCGCGCGGGTCGATTGCTCCGACTACTCTGCGGAGGCCGAGTTCGCGCCGGACCCCAACCACCCGCTCGTGCTGGAGCACTACGGGGAGATGATGACGCAGCTCATGGAGGCCGTGCCCGACCTCGGTCTGTTCTCGATCTGGTCACAGGACAGCAACGCGGGTTTCCCCTGGGCGCAGAAGCTCTACGCCGGACCCAACGGCCCCCGCCTGGCGCGCAAGCGGCCGGTGGAGGAGGGCGTGGTGAATCTGATGACCGCGCTCCGCGACGCCGGCCGCAAGGTCAACCCCAACCTCCAGCTCACGATCTGCGGGTCGTGGTTCGTGGGCGACGAAGTGCCCGCGATTGCGAACGCGCTGCCGGCTGACATCGGCATGAGCTACACGACGCGGCCCGGCGAGTGGGAGCCCGTCGAGACGATCCGAAGCTGCGGCAAGGAGCCGCAGGTGCAAATCGAAGAACTCAGCAACCCGTGGAAGCCGCTTGGGCCAATCCTCGGTGTGCCCGCGCCGTGGAAGGTCTTCGACATGCTCTGCAACGTCAAGGACGAGGGCCGCGTGCAGAACCTCATCTTGCGTGGCGGCATCCAGTCCGAGGTCTTCGTGCCCCACTTCATCACCAACGAAGTCCTGCGCGCGTTCCGCTTCGAGGGACCGGCGTTGGACGCGGACGCGCTCATCCAACGCCGCGCTAAGGCCTGGACGAATAGCGATGGGGAGGCCCGCGCGCTCGTCGATGCATGGAAGCTCTGCGACGAGGCCGTGCGCGCGGTCAAGGTCGATGCGTGGACCGTGAACTTCGTGTCCGGCCGCACCCTGTGGCGCCGCATGGTCAAGCCGCTCGTGCCCAATCAGGCCCTGCTCACGCTTGAGGACAAGTGCTACTACAGCCACCTCGAGTTCACCGTCGGCCACACCGACCCCGCGTGGATCGACAACTTCTACAAGGGCTGGGGCCGCATGGTGCGCGACGACGACGCGCACGCGGCGCTTGCGAACTACGACGATAACATTTTGCCTAAGTTGCGCGAGGCCATCGCCGCGCTGGACGCGTGCGAATCGCTGTCAGGCACAGCACGCGACGTGCGAGACCGTATCGAGACGTTCGACCGCGTGTTCCGGACCGACCGCAACTTGATGGAAGTGCAGGAAGCCATCCACGCGTGCCTCGCGGAAGATCGCGAGCATCCCGAACGCAGCGGCCACGCGCGGCGAGTCCGCGCACGCATCGAGGATGAACTCGACAACGTGCGCGCGTTCATCGACCTAATCGAGTCGTCGCCCTCGACACTCATCCCGACCACGTCGTGGGAAGAGAGTACGTTCATTCATCGCTCGCCCTTCGAGCACTTGCTCAAGCTCAAGCTCGACCGCATGCAACGCCACATGGACGACCCGCCGGGCCCCTGGTTCCGCGAACTGGAGCAGCCGGGTGGGTGGACGAGTGATCTGAGAGAAGAGTTGAGGGAGATTGGTGGGACGTAACGCGTAAAACGTAAAACGTAAGAAGGTGCCGCCCTTACGTTTTACGTTTTACGCTTTACGTTTCACGTCCTTACACGCCGCGTTCCTCGCCCACCAACCAATTCGCCATGAAGTACTACATATTCGCGTTCCTCATTTCTGGAGGGCCACTCATGGCCGCTCGCCCGACAGTGTTCAACGGAGAGACGATCCCGCCGGTCAAGCGATTCAGCGGGAGTTGGGCCACGGTCTTGCGGCCAAACTTCCCGGCGAGCAAGCCCATCGCCAAGCTCAAGGACTTGCACCTGCGCACGCCGCTGGTTGTCGATGGCAAGCCCGCCTGCACGCTGCTCGCGCCCGCAGGGCGCTACGCCGATCTCGCACAGAAAATTCGGGCCGCGGTGAGAGCCAAGACCGGCGTCGAGCTGCCCCTCAAGGTTATCACCGAGTGCAGAGACCCCGAAGCCATGCTCGCGGACACGCACGTCATCACGTTCGGGAACATGGCCACGAACCCGTTTCTATTTCGGCTCTACTGCCGTTGGCTCACGCTGCTGGACCTGAAGTGGCCGGGGCCGGGCGGGCACGCGCTGCTGTCGCTCCACAATCCCTTCGGCAACGGCCACAACGCGATCCTCGTCGGCGGGAGCGACGACGCGGGAGTCGCCGAGTCGGCGAAGCGGTTGGCGGAGCGCATCGCGGCCGGCCAAGAGCTTGGTTGGATACACGACGTGTCGCTCCGCGGCCCCAAGCCGCCGGAGCCCTGGAAGGACGACGCTACCTATTTCTGGCCCGGAGTGCCGGGCCGCGCGGGCCACATCGGCGCGCGGGCGGTCTGCTTCGGATGGAACTCCATCGCGACGTACGCCTGCCTCTACTACATGACCGGACGCCAGGAGTACGCCGACCGGTTCAAGAAGCTGGCCATGAGCCGGCCGGGGCACGTGCCCGACGAGTTGCGCGAGGACTACTGCTACTGGAATCCGGCGAATCCGCTGGTGGAGACGTACCACTACTACTCCCACCTGATCCCCTACCTTTGGGATCTGATCGAGGAAGCGCCGGCCTTCACCGACGCCGAGCGCGTCTACATCACGAACAAGCTCATCGAGCAGCAGGACCACTACTACCCGCACGACAACTTCGGCGCGCCCAACGGCAGCCGCCACAGCAGCTATCAGATGTTGAACATCTACACCGGCAGCCTCTACCTCGCCAAGTATTACCCAGAGCGCCGCTGGTTCCAGCGCGTAGCCAACATCCGGAAAGCCTTCGACGCGGGGCGCGGCAACTGCACCTGGGGCGAGTTGGACAAGATCGATTGGCTGCCGACCAGCGAGGAGTTCGTGCTCAACTTCTTTTTGCTCGACGATTCGTGGGACGCGTTCGTCGCGGACGGCAGCGCGGCCGAGATGATCGCGCCCCAGTTGCACTGCTGGACCGGCAAGGCGAGAGAGCCGGTCAACGCGCAGCAAGCGCTCAGCATGATGCACAAGGCCGCGTGGATGCTCGACGATCCGAGCTGGGTGTGGCTCGCCCGGCAGGCCCGCTACGACCTCGACGTGTTCCGCGTCGGCCAGTCGTGGTGGCCCGGGCCGGAGCTGTCGCCCAAGCCGCCAAAATGGGCCGTGAACCGCGTCTCCGTGGTTCCGATGCAGAAGGCGTATTGGTACGCGAACGGCCGGCCGATTCCACTGAAGCTGGGCGCGCAGTTCGCGGTCTACCGCAACTCGATGGACGAGAGCGGCGACTATGTGCGGCTCGACATGGCTTGGCTTTGCGAGCGCAACGCGTACCATCTCGCCACGCCGGACGTGCTTCGCATCGACGGCGCGCGGCTGATCCCCGGCCCCGGCGCCAACGTGACGGTGCGCCGCGACGGCCTCGTGGAGACGGGCCGCACCCCGAAGATGGCCGCGCTGACCGGTCGCTGCGGCCTGAGCGAAGGCGCAGTCATGGCGGCCATGACGCCCAACGCGTCCTACAGCAAGTGGGAGCGCATCCTGCTCCATCGCACCGGCAAGCGAACCGTGTGCGTGGACCGCATCACCCCGCGGGACGCGGGGCCGCTCGAAGTGACCATCGACTGGCCCCTCGCGGGTGGCGCGGGCCGGCAGTCGCCAGCCGGGGAC
>JAJRTI010000849.1 GCA_024278415.1 Planctomycetota bacterium
CAAGCCCTGGCAAGAGTGGACAAGGAAATCGACCAGATGGTCGACCGGGCCAACCTCGATGCCCGCAAGAACAACACACGCGCCAAGGCTTCGTAAACTTGACTCCTTTGTTAAGTTTCTGAGCCTTGGAAACGATTAATGAAGGTGATTTCCGGTTGTTTCAGCAGTACGTCCCTTGGTACGCTGACCCTGGGACTGCCAGGCCAAGGGCCGCCTGTCACGTTCTCACCGGCGAGCCGGAAAAGCTCCGCTTCGAAGGCAAGAGGATCCTCGCTGCCGTCCGCTGCGACAAAGTATTCCGAGATGAGATCGGCCACCCGAGCGACATAACGGGGCTCAGTCGAGGGGGGATAGTGTTCGAAGTAGTAGCGGCAGATGTCGAATGTGAGATCAGCGCTCGCCGTCAACGTATAGGCCCCCGTCTCACCCCCGCCATTCTTGACGTTCCCATAGATTTCTGCCGCTCCCACCCCGACAGGCGGGACCATGTCGCCTTCCAAGATCGTATCAAGCCCACGCACGGGGATTTTGACCGTTTGATTGTTTCCCGCTTCAATGTCCACTCGCCGCTTTGTCGCGCCATCAAGACGAAGCCCCATCTCGACGTCTTTCGCACCGGCCGGAAGGCAGTCGTATCGAACTTCCAGCCAAAGATCCTGCGGCGAGAAGAAGCGACCCACTGGCGTCACCTGGGGCAATAGGTCTTGGCACACGCACGTCCTGGCGTCCAGAGAATTCCACCGCTCCAATTCCAGTCCCGCAAAATCTCGGTAAGACCGCGAAACAAACTTGATCTTCACCATAATGGCCAGAAAGGCCGCTGGATCATCTACAAGGTCGCTGGTGCTGGCATCCTGGTACCGCTTCGCCGCCAACGTGTTGACTACCGTGGCATTCTGCTGCACATCCACAGACACTTCCACCTTTATCTCATCACCCGGTTCTGTGAAACGCACCACGGCGGAGCATTCGGGCTCCTGCTTGGCGACGTCCAGATGACCTTTGACCCAACTGTCCCCTTGCCTGAATTCAGCCTTATCACAGTGCCATCTGTAATGTAGTTGGGCTCCACCGGGTGCGTTCTCGATGCGCGCGTTCAGCGTGTGCTCCTGGTCCACCGCGAGCACGGTTTTCTCGTCGTGGCCTTCGATGTAGAGGCGCACCCCTCTCACGCCTAGCGTCGCGTCAGCCATCTCTATCGGCTCGTCCTGCGTTCCCTGGCGTTGCACCTTCAGCGCCGCCGCAACCGTCGTCGTGACGGCCCCAAGCGTGACCGTCGTGCTCGCGCCGGTCGTGGTCACGGCTTCGCCCTCGCCTTCGGTGAGCGTCCACAAGAGGTTGTCCGCGACGTAGTCCAGCGGCTTGCTCTTGGTCTCGTCTTCCGGCGGGCCGAGGTAGCCGGTCAGCGTCGTCGACAGCCCGACGGTCTCGCCCACGGAGACCCAGTCATGGGCTGGATCCTTGAGAATCTCCAGCTTCGGGTCGTACACCGCCAGCGCCTTCGACGCCTGAACCGGCTCGGCGTCCTGCGGATCGTAGGCCACGGTCACCGTCACCGCACCCGCGGGCCCGGCCGTCAGGGTCACCGCGCTCGTCCGCGCATCGTCCGTCTGCCCCGCGAAGGAGAAGCCCTCCTGGGGCTCCGCAGACCACGCAAACGTGCCGCCTTCAGTCAAGTGGAAGATCTCCGCGCGCAGCACGTTCGGCACACCTTTCGGGTTCATGTCGCGGTGGGCGACGACATCCTGTGGCAACGTGGTGATCGCCACGCCCTCAACGGCAAACACCGCGGTGTCCAGCACGAACTGGGCGAACGCACCGGACACAGGCCGCATGGCCGCCAGTTGAATGCCGGCGTACTGGCCGGCCGCGGCGAACGTCACGTCTACCGTCTCCTCCGCGGAGCCTTGCGAGAACTTGGCGCTCACGCTGGCCGCGGTCGTGGTGACCGGGCCGTTGACCCAGTCCCCATTATACAGGAACTTTGCACTCTCGCTGCCCGTCCACGCGTAAACGCCCTCCATTCCCTCAGGCGCGTTGACGAAAGCGCTTTCACCGTGACCGCCTGGCCCCCCGTCCATGCCTGCGCCTCCTGAGCCTTGGCAACTCACTCACGGGCTTCAGCACGTGCACGATGTCGTCGCCGGTGCCTCTCTGCCCGTCCGGGCCGGTGCTGACGATCCGGGGCCGTTCCTTGTCGAACTGGTAGATGAACGGCTTTCCCCATTGATCTCGCAGGTCGTGCTTGTTCGCATAAGGCCCCATCCAGCCTTTCACGCCAGGGTCTTGGAACAGCGCCTTGAGCCCCAATTCCTCTGGCGGATAAACTCCAAGTTCTGCGCCGTAAGCCGCCAGCGCTTGGAGGAGGGGGCCTGCTCCCCCTTTGGCTTCCAGGTTGGCCGCTTGGCCCCCACGCAGGATGTTGATCGCCTCCATCAGGTCGCGTGGCTCTCGCTTGATGCGCGCAGTGACCTCCAGCCGGCTGATGCGAGGCAGTTGCTTCAACTCGATGCGCACGCTCTCGAAGAGCGACAAAGTTCCGAACGATGGCCGGAGCACGTACTCCGGCATCATCTCCCTCAGCGTCTTGCGCAATTGCGCGAGCTGGTCCGGCGGGCCCTTGCCCTTCTGCGACGCGAGGATGTCCTCGACTGCGCAGTCCACGCGCAAGCGCAGGATGCCCTTGCCCTTGATCACCTTGAGGGTGTGCCTACCCGCGGTCACTTCGGTGTAGAGCCAATCCTGGTCACGCCAGTTGGCAAGTTTGCGCGCAGACTCGATCGCCTGCGGAGAGACCCAGTCACTTCTTGCCAGAATTCGCAGCCACCATACGAGCATATCTTGTTCGTGGAAGGTCGCTTTCTGGGCGCAGGCTTTCAGATCAGCCTGTGTCGGCCAAGAAAACGGAGGCTTTGGCTGCACGGCCCCAAGCCAACTTGAAGCCAGAAGACACGGGAACAACAACATAAGGCGAGCACGGGAGTTCGATGTTTCTGAGATCATCTGTCGTGGCTCCGCTTAGACGTGGAGAGCGACTTGCAAAACCCCAATAGGCCGAGGCCTCGCGCCTAACATCGTGCATGGCGGAGGTGTCGAACGCGGCGCCGCCGAGATGCGAGCGCGGGAGCGCTCCGCTTGTAGTGGCGACCGTCAGGGCGCCCTCTGCGCCGCTGGCGATTCGCCA
>JAJRTI010000850.1 GCA_024278415.1 Planctomycetota bacterium
AATACGCAATACGCAATACCTCTCCCAGGATGACACCCCATGAGCGATTCACTTGACGTTGACCAACTGATCGCCGCTGCATCCCGCCACCTGTGGCAGAACTACTTCGTGGGCACGACGCCGGCCGAGCGGCCCACGGTGCTCGTGCGCGGGGAAGGGCTGTACGTGTACGACTCGGACGGCAACCGCTACCTCGACACGTTTGCGTCGCTGCTGACCACGCTCTGCGGCCACGGCCGGCCTGAGGTGACGGAGGCCGTGAGCCGGCAGATGCAGACGCTGGCGTTCTTCCCCGGCGGATACGATTGCATCATGGAGCCCACGGTGCGGCTCGCGGAGAAGCTCGCGCAGGTCACGCCCGGCGACCTGGGGGTCACGTTCTTCGTGAACGACGGATCCGAGGCGACCGAGACCGCGATTAAGATGGCGCGCAACTACTTCTGGGTGAAAGGCGAGAAGGCGCGGCGCAAGATCATCTTCCGGCGTTACTCGTACCACGGCGCCACGCTCGGTGCGCTCTCTGCGACCGGCCTCCCCGGCTCGCGGCAGCCCTACGAGCCGCTTGCGCCCGGCTTTGTGTCGGTCATGCCGGCGCGGTGCTATCGGTGTGAATTGAACCTGCGCCCGGAGTCGTGCAAGCTCGCGTGCTTGCGCAACCTCGAGGCGACGATCGAATGGGAGGGCCCGGACACCGTCGCCGCGGTCATCATGGACCCCATCCCCGGCTCGAACACCGGCTTCCCCTCGCCGCCCGAGGGCTACATCGAGGGCGTGCGCGCGCTCTGTGACAAGCACGGCATCCTGCTGATCTTCGACGAGATCCAGGTCGGCTTCGGCCGCACGGGCAAGTGGTTCTGCTGCGAGCACTACGGCATCGAGCCGGACATCCTCTGCGTGGCCAAGGGTTTTTCGGGGGGCTATCTGCCGCTGGGCGCGGCGATCGCGCAAAAGCACGTGGCGGATACATTTCACAAAGCCAAGGCCGGCTTCCGCCACGTACACACGTATTCGGGCCACCCGACGGCCTGCGCGGCCGCGTTGGCGAACGTGGAGATCATCGAGCGCGAGGGCCTGGTGCAGCGGTCCGCGGAGCTAGGCGAGTATCTGCGGCCGAAGCTGGAGGAGCTGTACAAGCATCCCATTGTGGGCGACGTGCGCGGCATCGGCACGCTGTGGGCCGTTGAACTGGTAGCGGACAGGGAGAGCCGCGAGCCGCTGTCGCCCGCGGGAAATGCCGGCGCAGCCGTGAAGCAGTGGTGCCGCGAGCACGGCATGATCCTGCGCAACAACGGCGACATCCTCGTCATGGCCCCCGCGCTCGTCATGACCCGCGACCAGGCCGACGAGATGGTCGCGGGGCTCGACGCGGCGATCGCGAGCCTGAGACAATCGTAGCCGCATGCGCCAGCATGCGGGGGACCTCGCTACTCCCGCCCTGGCGGGCGTGGCTACAGCCGTTCTCCTATTCTTACTCCTACTCTTCGTCTTACTCTTGAGTCGTAATCTCTGGATGCAGGAAGCACGGGAGTAAGACGAAGAGTAGGACGAGGAGTAAGGGCCTGTAGCCGAAGCCGCCAGGCTTTGGAGCGAACGCGAGAGCCCGCACCCTGGCGACCGCCGCCATGGACCCCTGTCAGAGCCCAACGGCGGCTTGCCTGCGCTAGCGCAATATGGGACCATGCCTCGGTATGAACGTTGCTGAAGCCATCCAGTCGTACGGCGTCAAGATCGACGCATACTTGGAGGAGTTGATCCCGCGCGGGCGGGACGATTTCCTGAGCAAGCCGATCTGGCACCACATGGACACCGGCGGCAAGCGCATTCGGCCGGCCCTGTGTCTGCTCACGTGCGAGGCCTTGGGCGGCAACATCGACGATGCACTGCCGTTTGCGGCCGCGGTCGAACTGCTGCACAATATGCTGCTGCTGCACGACGACATCGAGGATGGCGACGAGGTGCGCCGCGACCAGCCCACGGTGTGGAAGCGATTCGGCGTGCCCAATGCAGTCAACGCCGGCGACTACCTGCTCGCCCGCGCGTACGCGGCCGTGCTGGCGACGCCGGTCGACGCGGAGCGCAAGACGCGGCTCATGTCGGCCTTCAACGACGCGTTCGAACGAACCGTTGAGGGGCAGGCGCTGGACATCAATTCTCGCGGCGACGCGAAGTGGACGATTGACGACTACATGCGCATGGTGGTGCTCAAGACCGGGCGCTACCTCGCGCTCGGCATGGTCGGCGGAGCGATCATCGCCGGCGCGGCCGACGCGGTCGTCGGCACCCTCTACAGCATGGGCGAGACCCTCGGCCCAGCGTTCAAGATTCGGGACGACGTGATCGATCTCACGGAGGGCAAGGGCCGGGGCGGCGAGATTGGCTGCGACATCAAGGAGGGCAAACCGAGCGCGCTCTACGCGTACGCCATGACGCACGGCTCGCAGGAGCAGCGCCGCGCGCTCATGGAGATTATGGCCAAGCCGCGCGAGGCCACGACCGGCGATGACGTGCACAGGGCGATCGGCATTTACCAGAGCGCCGGCGCGATGGCCTTTGCCGAGCAGAAGGCCGAGGAGTTGATTGGGGAAGCGTACGCGACCCTCGACGCGCTCCCGCTTGCCAGCAAGGAGCTGTTCCGGGACATCGCCGATTTCATCGCGAAGCGCACGACGTGAGGACCTCGCATGGCCGGGATTGAGTTCCGTGAGAAGCTGCTCGAACGCCTGGGCGGACAATGGCCTGAGCCGTGTGGCTTGCGGCCGCGCGTGCGCGAGACGTTGTACAAGCAAGGCTACCGCATCGAATCGGTGCTCTATGATGTAGAGCCGGGGGCGGCGGTGCCCGCGCACTTGCTCCTGCCGGACGACGTGAGCGCTCGAAACCCCGCGCCGGCTGTGGCGGTGTGGCACCAGCATGCGGGGCAGTATCACTTGGGCAAGTCCGAACCGGCCGGGCTCGCCGGCGACCCCATGCACCACACCGGGGCCGCGCTCGCAAGGGAAGGCTACGTGGTCTTGTGTCCGGACGCACTGTGCTTCGAGGAGCGGCAAGACGACCGGCAGGAGGGCGTCAACTTCGAACGCTTCGAGTTCCTGCGCTACGTGGTGGCTGGCCAATGCTTGGCGTGGAAGAATATCCTGGACATGAAGCGCGCGGTGGACTACCTCCAGAGCCGGCCCGAAGTGCAGAGCGACAAAATCGGGTGCTACGGCCATTCGATGGGCTCGACGCATACCTGGCTCGTGGGGCCGTGGGAGGAGCGCATCACGTGCTTGGTCGCGAATTGCTGCCTGCCCACGTACGCGGCGATCCATCGCGAGCACATGCTGCACTGCTTCCCGAACTTCATCCCCGGCTTGTTCGCATTGGGCGATACGCCGGACGTGGCCGCGCTCATCGCGCCCCGGGCGCTGCACATGAACTTCGGCGACCAGGACCGGGGGAGTCCCATTGATGAAGTGCGCCGCGCGATGCCAATTATTCAGAAGGCGTACGATGAGTGGGGTACCCGTGAGAATTTCTCCTACTACATCGAGGAGGGGGCGGGGCACGTGTTGTCGGACGAGATGTGGCGACTCACGAAAGAGCACTTCGCCAAGCATCTGAGGTGACCATGCCGGCGGACAGGAGCAGCGCGCGTGAGTGAAGTGAAGCAGACGGGCCGCGGTTGGTTGCGCGCGGCGGTGGTGGGCGGGCTTGTGGTCCTGTGCTTGTTTTGTTCGCGCTACTTCCACAATCCCGAGTTCATCAGCTACGAGACCGATTGGCTCCAGTACCCGACGCGCTACCTGTTCGCCCGGCAAGCGTGGCTCGCGGGCGAGCCGCCGCTCTGGTGCCACTACCTCGGCGGGGGCTACTTCATCGCGGGCGATCCGGACGGGCAGGCGCTCACGCTCATCACTCCGTTCGTGCTGCTGTTCGGCGAGGTCGTGGGGCTGAAGGCCGCGCTCGCGGTTGCGCACGTGGTCGCGTTCGCGGGCATGCTCTACCTCATGCGCCGCGTGTGGCGGCTCCCGGTGGTGCCGTCGGTGTATGCGAGCTTGCTGCTGTCGCTCTCCACTTGGCTGCCGGGGCGGATCTTTCAGGGGAATTGGCCGGAAATGTACTACGTGGCCGCTCCGTGGCTGGCCGCGTTCGTGTTGCGGGCGCGGCGGCGGCCCATGTTCGCGGTTGCGCTCGGCGTGGTGCTGGGGCTCATCCTGCCGCAGGCGCGGCAGGGCTGGGCCGCGCTGGTGTTGTTTGTGGCCGTGGTTGCTGTGATCGATTCGCTTCGGCACAAGCGCATCGACGCGCTGTGGATCGTTGGCGTCGGGTGTGTCGTGGCGCTGCTCGTGGGCGCGGTCAAGCTGTTGCCGGCGATGTGGCTGTTGCGCGGCGGGCTGCCCCTACAAGCCGCGCGGGACCTCTACACGGAGCACTCGATCACGGCTCTGCACTGGACGCGCTTCTGCTCTGGCATGACGACGAACGAGATCGACCTCGTGAGAGCGCAATCATCGGAGATTTGTATTGGCTACGTGGGAACGGCGCTCATGCTGCTAGGCGCGGTCCTGGCGTGGCGCCGGGCGTGGCCGCTTGCGCTCACGTGGTTCCTCTTCGGGTGGCTCATCATGGCCTGGCGCGCGCCGGTGGACCTCTTCCACTGGCTCCATTCGCTGCCGGTGTTCGACAAGATGATGAACCCGATTCGGGACCTCGACTATTTCCTTGTCGTCACGTCGGCGGCCCTCGCCGGCTTTGGCGTCGCGGCCTGTTGGCGCAAGCGATGGCTTCGGCCGGTTGTGGCGCTCGCGTGCGTGGCGAGCGTGGGCGAGGTTTTTGCCATCAGCTCCGCGTACCACAAGCATCTTTTCACCAAGCCGCCCGCGGACCGCGCGCCCGCGCCCGCGTTCGAGCAACGCTATTGCCTGATACAACCGCGGTGGGCGGCCCGGCTGCCGGACGCGAAGGATGGGAACGCGTACTTCAACATCGTGCGCGGCATTGGCACGGTCAACTACCACACGTCGCTCGCGCTGCCGGAATACGTGGAGCCTGCGCGGTTTGTCGATCGCTGGGGTCGGAGTCATGCC
>JAJRTI010000851.1 GCA_024278415.1 Planctomycetota bacterium
GACACGGGACAGGCAGACGACACCGTTGTGGTGTTCGTGGGAGACCATGGCGACTACATGTTCGCGCACGGTCTGCGATGCTTGGGCATCCCCTCGTTCCGCGAGGTCTACCACGTCCCGGCGATCGTGCGGTGGCCCCGCGGCATCGCCGATCCGGGCCGGGACGTGGACGAGTTCATCAGTCTCGCCGACTTCGCACCCACATTCATGGAACTCGCCGGCTGCGCTCCAGCCTCCGATCTGACTGGGCGCAGCTTCGCGCCGTTCCTGCGAGGCGAAGCGCCAGAGGATTGGCCCGACGCCTGGTTTTCGCAAACGAAAGGCAACGAGGTCTACTACACGCAGCGTATCGTCCAGACCAAGACGCACAAGTACGTCTGCAACTGGTTCGACTTCGACGAGCTATACGACCTGGAGGCCGACCCCAACGAGATGGCCAACTTGGCCTTCCCTCGCGAGCGTTCGGACGACCCGTGGGCCGACGTGCCCCAGGCCACCTCGGACACGTTCACGCCATGGCCGCCCCTCCCGCCGAAGCTCGACGCGGTCCGCCGCGACCTATTGGCCAGGATGTGGCGCTTCGCTGGCAGAGAGAACGACATCATCTTCAGCGCCTACCCTCCCGTAGCGCTGGCGCCCTATGGTCCCCGAGTGCGGGGAAGATCATCCGAGAGTGGAGAGCCGCGCGCAGACAACGCCCAAGACTGTTGAGGCGTGCCTGCTGACCTCCCCCATCGAGCCTGTATCAAGGGGGGGGGCGAACAGACTCGCTGGCGACTGGCCACGCGATCTGGCGAGACGCGGCATCAGCGCCGCACGATTTCGACCGGGCTGAACGCGGTGACCGCGTGGCGCAGGCAGTAGCCCACGTACTGCACGGACTTGATCTTGCGCCGGAGCTTCATCTTGACCGTCTTGCCGTCGGACTTCATGGCCACCGTCCCCGCGGCCGGGTCGAACGCCACCACCATCTCGAATTCGCGCATGTTGTCGCCCGGGAGCGGCACTTTCACTCGCCAGCCGCCGCGGCCCTCCACGCCTTCGATGATCGTGTAGTTGCGCTGCCCCCCGAGGTACATGCCGCACTTGATGAGCTGGGCTTCGTCCGGCCCATCGCCGAACGCGAGGAAGCCGTTCTGGAACATGTTGTCCCCATCGAGCTTGGCGATGGACCGCAGCTTTAGCTTGAAGGTGGCCGGGCCGGTGATGGGCTCCTTGAGCTTCTTGAGCGCGACCGCGTAGCCCATGGGCGCGGTGCGCACCGCGTAGCCCAGGTCCGACGCGTCGACCGCGGCCGCGGTGAGCACGTCGAACTCCTTGTCTTTCGCGCCCGGCTTGACCTTCACTTTGCGCCGGCGGCGATGTCCGATGCCCCTGTCTTTTTCGGGATCGTACTTGGGGTTTGGCGTCGGCATCTGCGCGCCTACGGCCTTGCGCCAGGCGTGCAGCATCTCCCGCAACTCCTCCGCCTTGGCCGGCTGCTCCTTGGCCAGATCGTGCTCCTCGCTCAGGTCGTCCTTGAGGTTGTACAACTCGACGCGCATGTCCTCGTAGTATTCGATCAGCTTCCAGTCGCCCTTGCGCACCGCGCCGAACGGCGTGGTGCGGTGGTAGTGCGGGTAGTGCCAGTAGAGCGCGTCGCGTTGAATCGTGCCCGTCTGCTTCAGCAGGGGCATCATGCTCAATCCGTCCACGTGCTGCTGCGGTTTGAGCGGCAGGTTGGCCATCTCGAGCAAGGTGGGGTAGAAGTCGTTGCTGATCACCGGCGTGCGGCACGTGGAGCCGGGCTGCACCACGCCGGGCCACTTGATGATCATGGGCTCGCGAATGCCGCCCTCGTACGCGGTGCCTTTGCCGGCGCGGAGCGGCGCGTTGCTCGTCACACCGAACAGCCCGCCGTTGTCGGACATGAACACGATCGCGGTGTGGTCCGCGAGGCCGAGGTCGTCGAGCTTCTTCATGATCCGGCCCACGCCCTCGTCCACGCTCTGGATCATGGCCGCGTACTTGGGGTTCTTCTGTTGCGTGGGCTTCTTCTCTGCGTAATGCTCGGTCAGTTCCTTCTTGGCCTGGATGGGCGTGTGCACCGCGTAGTGCGACAAGTAGAGGAAGAAGGGCTTGTCCTTGTTCGCGTCGATGAACCGCAGCGCGTCGTCCGCGAGCCGGTCGGTGAGGTATTCGCCCTTGGGGCCCTCCTTCATCGCGGGAATCCTGTACGGCGCGAAGTAGCTGGGCGGCGAGCCGCGGAAGTAGCCCCCGATGTTCACGTCGAAGCCTTGGTATTCGGGATAGTACTCTTCAGGCTTCTGCTTGCTGTTGCCCAGATGCCACTTGCCCATGAAGCCGGTCGCGTACCCGGCCTCCTTGAACGCCTCCGCGATCGTCACCTCGGACAGCGGCATGGACATGGTCCAATCCGGCACGGCCAGCTTGGCATAGGGCCGGCGATGGCCGGCGATCCAGTCGGTGAGGTGCAGCCGCGCGGGATACTTGCCAGTCATGATGCTCGCGCGCGTGGGGCTGCACACCGGGCACGCGGCGTACGCGTCGGTGAAGCGCATGCCCTGGGCCGCGAGCCGGTCGATGTTGGGCGTCTCGTAGTACGTGCTGCCGTAGCAGCCCACGTCGGCCCACCCGAGGTCGTCGATGAGGAAGAAGACAACGTTGAGCTTCTTGCCGGGTTCAGCCGCGTGCAGCCACGCCGGCGCAGCCGCGGCCGCAGCGCCGAGGCCGAGGGACTGGAGGAACTGGCGGCGGGTGGTGGGCATGGGAGGTTTTCGGTTGTCGGTAGCCGAAGCCGCCAGGCTTCGGGCGTTCGCTGCGCATCTGGTGCAGGACGTCCTCGTCCAGAACCCAGCCTGTGCGGACATCCACGTCCGCCGGGGGATCCGGACGCGTGCGGACCTGGAGGTCCGCGCCTCGGGGTCACGGACGTGGACGTCCGTGACCAGTCGGGGGAACACGACGCGACTGCAAGCGGGTGACGTAGCGCTTGTAGTAGGCCCGTGAGGGCCTTCCGCTCGGGTGGCGATTCGCCATCGGAGCAGAGGGCGCCCTTACGGCCGCCACTACGAGCGGGCCGCTCCCGCGGTCGCGGTCGCACTGCGGTGGCGCCGTGCTCGACACCTCAGCCGTGACATGACAGTAGTGCGCTACTCGTCGCTTGCCTCAGGCCCGTCCGTTGCTTCCTCAGCTTCCGGCTCTGGCAGTGCGTCCTCCAGCGCGCCTTTGCGCAGGAGGCCAAGCATATCTCTCATCTCGAACACGCCGAGCACCGCGATGAGCGCGGCCATGATGAGGAACAGCGTGCAGCCGACCTTGAACACCGCGGTCCAGAAGACGGGGGTGAGGCCTTGCGTAACGCCCACGTGTGTGAGATACGCGAGCGCCGAGAGGATCACCACCACGCTCATCTCATATGTCCATTTCCGGCCTTCCTTGCGCACCTGCGGGCTCGGCCAGATGGCCGAACCGAGCACCATGCCGATCGCGCTCATCACAATCGTGATGACCGCGATGTTGTCCTGCTTCAGGTAGGCGATGTAGCCGATGAGCGTGGCCCTTGCATCGGTCAACCCAAGCTGGCCCAGACGCTGGGCACAGAAGCTGAGCGCGGGCGACACATACGCCACCGTCTCGCCGTTAGTAAGTTCTTGCGCCGTGCCCGGCCAGTCGCCGAGCCCCATGAGGCCAAAGATGCCGCACGCGATCGCGAGGAACGCGCCGAACGAACTCGCGCGCTTCCAGTAGATGCCGGCCAGCAGGCACATGAACGCGCCCGGCAGGTAGATCGAGCCGGTCGCGGCCATGTACTTCCAGATGCTTTCCGGCGCTTTGTACCAGAGCCCGAACCACAGCACGAACCCGCCCATCGTGAGGATGGCCACTCGCGTGATCCAGATCCGCGAGCGGTCGCTGATGTCCACCCCCACAAGGCGCAACGGAGGAGCGACGACGTCCTGCGTCAGCACCGACGCGAACGCGAGGAAGTAGCTGTCGTGGGTGGACATGAACGCCGCGAGCATGCCAGCCGTCACGAGCCCGATGATGCCCACCGGCAACATCTTGGCGAAGAGCACCGGCATGGCCGTGATGGGTTCCATGGCCGGGGCGCCATGGGTTGGGAAGAAAAGCGCGTTCAGTTCGGGCGTCGCCTTGATGAGCGTGAACGCGGCGATGCCCCAGAACATGGGCACAATGCACCGAATGAGAAACGAGATCCCGGACCACATGTAGAGCCGCCTCGCCACGTCTTCGTCCTTGGCCGACAGCGCGCGCAACGTGCTCGGGAGCCAGCAGAGCTGCGCCGAGAAGTTGGTGAACGCCATCCAGAGGATGAATGTCCAGCCGTAGCGCCCGGCCTTGATGGGATCGAACCCGCCCTGGCCCATGTTTTGGGAGACGGCCGCCACGGCCTTGTCCCAGCCGCCGATCATGTCGAGCGCAAACCACGTGGCCACGACCATGGCGATGGTGAGCACGACGAACTGGATGAAGTCCGTGATCACGACTGAGACCATGCCGCCGAGCGCGGTGTAGATGAGCACCAGACCCAGCATCGACGCCATGACCACCTTCAGGCCGACGCCGGCAGCATCGAGCCCCGTCACGATCGTCACATACTTGGCGCCCACCTGGAGGAACAGTGCGAAGTTGAGAATGCAAGCGATGCACAACACCACACCGCCCAGCCAACGCACAAAGGGCCCAAACCGGCGCTCGTAGTACTCGGGGATTGTCATGACCCCCTCCCCACGCAAGCGCATGATGACCACGCCCGTCATGCCGATGACGAACGACGTGACGCAGGCGATCAGCCCCACCGTGAACGCGCTAAACCCGCTGCGGAAGCCTTCCTCCGCGTTATACATGACCGTCACGAGCCCCAGCTCGGTCCCGGTCATGGTCGCGACCGCGATGTAGATCCCCAGCCCGCGGCCAGCCACGAGGTAGTCGCTGAGCTTGTGGATGAACTTGTTCGCGTACACGCCGGCTGCGATGGACGCGAGCAGGTACACGCCCACGATACCCCAGTCCCAGTACGTGAAGTTCGTGGTCACGGCTTTGGCCGCGGCCGCGGCGATGCTGGCTTGCGACAGAGCATAACTGAGGGCAAAGATGTGCATAGCGGCCTCCGTGAAAGGCTTGGTCTGGCGAGAGACGCCCCAAGTTAAAGCGCACGCCCCGGAATGTCAAGCACGGGATATGGGAACCTCTCAGCGCCTTCACCATCAGAAACGGTCACGAAAAACAAGACGTTGCGCGGTGTGCGTGCGCTCTCGGAAGCGTATTCCGTATTCCGTATTCCGTATTCCGTATCTCGTATCTCGTATCTCGTATCTCGGCTCTCGGCTCTCGGCTCTCGGCTCTCGGCTCTCGGCTCGCGGCTCGCGGCTCGCGGCTCGCGATCCGAATACGCAATACGCAATACGCAATACGCAATAGCAAACCTGCGCGCCACGTCTTGCCTCTGATCCATGAAAGAAGATGCCGGCCTTATGTTCCACGTCCTTGCTCCCCACGTTTCACACGGACGGCCTGCCC
>JAJRTI010000078.1 GCA_024278415.1 Planctomycetota bacterium
GCGTGGCGCTGGGCCGCGTCATCGCGGAACTCGACGCGCAGAACTTCGCCGGATTGCGCACGCTGGAGATCAAGCCGCCGGAGGGGAACGTGCCGGCGCGCGTGGCTGAGATCGCGGCTGTGCGGGAGCGTTGGATGGCGCGGTGACCGGCCGCGAGCGCCGCGTCCGGCTCGAACGGACGTGCGGGCTAAACTGCGCACGGGTGTGGAGGACTGAGCGCGCAACCGGGGCCCGTTCCCCCTCGCCGCGGCGCGCAGGCCCATGCGAATCCCCTGGCGGAAAAGCCTTGGATTTGGCGCGGGATCGTGGTATACAACAGCGAGAATTGCGGCTTTCGTGGCGTTTTAGCCGACGCGATGCCCGGCCAAGTTTGACGGCTCCATGGAGCGTTCGTGCACCGCTGATGCCCAACACTGGGCGATTCTGCTGACGCCGGCTTCCGATTTGCGTCGCCCATTGTAGCCGTTCCCCTGCCCGCCCCCCCTGGACAGAAAACTCGGACCCAAGCCGATCGCCCGCGCACATTGCCCCAGCGTGGGGAAGAGGTCTGCGTTCATGAGGGACCACCCAGGCGATGGCGGCGCCTTCGCTCACTTTCGTGCAGGTGAACGCGCATATGGCTAACGACAACAAGAGCAGGGATGCCCTCGTTGAAGAGGCGAAGGCGCTTCGGGCGCGCGTTGCAGAATTGGAGGAGCAGGACTCTGCGCGCCGAAGCACCGAGGCGGCCATTACCCGCGCGGCGCGGGAGTGGCAAGTCACCTTCGACGCGATCGGTGAAGCGGTGTGCGTGTTGGACCGAGACGGCCATATCCAGCGGTGCAACCGGGCCATGAAGGATCTGTTGGGCAGGGAGTATCTGGAGATCGTGGGCAAGGTTTGCTGGGAGCTGATCGATTGCCGATCGGACTCCATCGCCAATTGCCCGGTCGCACGCATATGGGAAACGGGAATCCGAGAGGAGCTGGAGATGCCCCTGCTCGGCCGATGGTTTCGTGTGGTTGCTGATCCTATAAGAGACGAGGAAGGGCATGTGACTGCCGTGGCCCACATCCTAAGCGATGTCACCGAGAAGAAGCGCATGGCGGAAGAGCAGCGCCGGGTCGAAGTGCGCATCCAGCAGGCGCAGAAGTTCGAGAGCCTCAACGTGATGGCCGCCAGTATCGCGCACAGTTTCAACAACCTGCTCACCGCGGTGCTGGGCAACATCGAGTTAGCCAAGCTGGACGTGCGCGGCCCGTCGCCCGTGCGGGAGTGCCTGGACGAAGCCGAGCAGGCCGCCAAGCGCGCGGCGCAACTCAGCAAGCTCATGCTCACCTATGTGGGCAAGGCCGAGATCCATCCAAAGCCTATTGACATGGCGGTCGCGGTCGAGGAAGCGGCCCTGCTCCTTGGCTCGTCCAGCCCCTCCAACGTCGACCTCACGTTCGAATTCTCGCCGCACCCTCTGACCTTTCTTGGCGACCCCGCGCAGATCCACCAACTGGTCGCCAGCCTGATCACCAACGCCATCGAGGCCATTGGCGACGGCCCCGGCAAGATCACCGTGCGCACGGGGTCCCAGAACTGCCAGGGCGATTCCTTTCCGCCGCCGTTCGACACGGACGGCTTGGCTGATGGCGATTATGTGTTCCTCGAGATTGCAGACGATGGCTGCGGCATGGACATGGACACGCTTTCGAAAGCGCTCGACCCCTTCTTCACGACCAAGTTCATCGGCCGCGGCTTGGGGCTGGCCGCAGTGCTCGGCATCGCCCGCGCGCACCGCGGAGCGGTCGCTATCGACAGCAAGCTTAATTGTGGCACAAGCGTGAAGCTGTTCTTCCCGGCCACCCAAGAGCCAGTCGAGGAGGCCGAGGCCGAGCTGCCTGACGCGTGGCGCGGGTCCGGCACGGTGCTCTTCGTCGACGACGAGCCGGTCGTTCTGTCGTCCGGGAGCGCTCTGCTCCAGCGGCTCGGCTTCCAGGTGCTGACCGCGCGCGACGGCCAGTCCGCGGTTACGGTGTTCAAAGCGCACGCGGACGAGATCAAGTGCGCCATACTCGACGTGACCATGCCAGGCATGGATGGGGCGCAGACCTGCCAGCAGTTGCGGGAGATTGCGCCGAACTTGCCGGTGCTGTTCTGTAGTGGCCACCTCGAGGCCGACGTCGCGCAGCGCCTCGCCAACCTGGGGCCAGCGCCCTTCGTCCAGAAGCCCTTCCAGATGGGAGCCATCAGCCGCGGTCTCAGGAAGGCCATGGGGAATGGCGGCAACGCCGCAGAATGACTGGCAGGCGCGTGAGGCGAACGCCAGCCATCCGTTTGCCAAGGAGCACACCGTGCCGACCGAGACCCCAGACAAGCGCCTCGCCAGCCTCTCCGCCACGCGTATGTATCCCAGCCATTACACCCCCTCGGCCGCGGACTACCGCGTGGGCATGGCGTTCGAGGCCCGCGACGGCGCGCACACCAGCGGCCGCGGGCTTCGCGTCACGGCCGGAGCGTGCGGCACGTGGGTCATCCGCTTCACCAACCACGAGGCCGACCTGGTGGCCGGCGCGGCCGTGTCGTTCTTCGCGTTCAACACTCAGTTTTCGTTCAAGTATCAGACCGACAGGCCCGATGGCCGCGACTACGCTACGATCGAGACGGACAGCGATGCCGCGCTCGCGCTGTTCCCGGGCAAAGGCGCGGCGCTGGCAAACGTGGCCGTGGTCGACGGCGCATTGCGCAAGGGCGAGTCGTTCACGCTGCGACTGGGCGACCGGCGATGCGGCAGCGTGGGCTCGGAAGTGTACTGGACCACGACGCACGGGGAGATCCTCGTGGGAGTGGACGCGGCTGGGGACGGCGAGTTCGTGGGCATCAAGGACGGGCCGCTCCCGATCGAGATCGTTGCGCACCCGGAACTGAAGCTCCTGCGCATCCTCGGGCCAACGGTGGCGGCGGTGGGCGAGGAGTTTGCGCTGCACGTGGCCGCGTTCGACCGCAACCGCAATCTCATCGACACGTACACGGGCCGCGTCGCGCTTGAGGCCCCCGATGGGCTCGATGGCCTCCCCGGCGCGGTTGAGTTCGACGGCCAGGGCGACGGCGTGCAGATCGTGGAGCGCGTGCGCGCAACCAAGCCGGGCGTGTATCGCATTGCCGCGGCGACTGAGGCCGGGGAACGCTTCACGAGCAACCCGATCGTCGTGGAGGCAACGCCGACGCGCCGGGTCTATTGGGGCGACGTGCACTGCCACTCGTGGGGCGACGACTCGATGTACCTCATGCACCTGCGCACGGACAAGCTCGACCCGCTCTCGCGGCATCGGCAAGGCATGCGCGCCGGGCGGTTCGACTTCGGCTGCCCCGGGCCCATGGCGCTGCCCTTCGGCGAGCGGGCGGAGATCTGGCAAGCGCACGTCGACGCCGCGCGGGAGGCCGACGCGCCGGGCCGATACGTGCCGTTTCTCAGCTACGAGCACCATCCGCCCGAAGGCGACCGGCAGGTCTTCTTCAAGCCGCTCGACGCGCCCGCGCCCCCGCTCCAGTATCGGGAGCCCATGGCGAAGCTCGACGCGGCGTACGGCGGCCGAGACGATGTCTTCCTCGAAGTGCATATCGGCGGCGCGGCGCCCGTGTGGGAGCAGTACCGGCCCGGCCGCGAGCGCATGGTCGAAATCGCGAGCGGCTTTGGGAACGCGGAGTGGCTCCTCCAACGCGCGTTGCGCCTGGGCTACCGGCCCACGCTCGCCGGCGCGTCGGACCTGCACGTGGGGCTCATGGGCGGCCCGCGCGCGGTCGAGACGTTCCGCGGCCGGTTCGGATACAAGTTCGCCATGAACCAGCGCGACTCCGGGTACGGCTCCGGCCCGGTGACCGCGGTCGTGGCCGACGCGCTCGCCCGCGACGCACTCTGGGAGGCCATGCGCCAGGGCCGCACGTACGCCACGACCGGCGCGCGCATCTACCTGGACCTCGTGTGCAACGGCGCCCGCGCCGGCGAGACCGCGGACGTAAGCGCCGGCGCGAGTGTGTCGATCACGTGCCACGCCTGCGAGCGCATCGAACGCGTCGACCTCATTGCCGGCGACCGGTGCATCCACACGTGGCGGCCGGACGCGCTCGATTTCGACGAACACGTGCAGATTGCCGCGGCGCCGGGCGAGTGCATGTACGTGCGCGTGCGGCAAGCGGACTCGGAGCACGCGTGGTCGCCCCTTGTGTGGCTTGAGGGCGGAGCCCCCGACGCAGCGGCCCCTTACCCCCTGTGGAACGCGCACGAGCCGGTCGACCTCGCCGCGGTCCCAGCAAATGACGCGCAGGAGCACCTGCCCGCGCTTGAGCGCTACTTGGAGACCGAGGAGGAGCGAGGGCTGTTCCGCGGCCTCACGCCCGTGCGCGTGGTGCGCGAATCCATGGGCGCGGCCGCGCTGTTCTTTTGCCACTATGGGCCGCGGGGCCTGCCCATGTCGATCCGTTGGTTCTTCGAGTTCGAGATCCCGAAGATCCGCTACGACTTCGGCTGGCGCGACTTCGGGATGGTGGACGAGTTCGACGCGTCGATCGCGTAAACGTCGCCGCTTGGTTCGTGTCCTGTCACGGCTGCGGTGTCGAACACGGCGCCACCGCAGGCCGACCGCGGGGGCGCCCCGCTCGTAGTGGCGACCATAAGGGCGCCCTCTGCTCCGATGGCGAATCGCACCCGAGCGGAAGGCCCTCACGGGCCTACGACAAGCGCTACGTCACCCGCTTGCGGTAGCGTCGTGTTCCTCCTGCACCCGCTGCCACGCGCGCCAGAGCAGGCCTCATCCGCTGCGCGGCGGTCACCGTGACAAACACTGCGCCGCGAACGGTGTGACGGCACGGGCATGACACGACACTAGGGCGCGAGCATCATCGGCACGTACTCCTTCGAGCGCTTTAGCCGAAGCACCATGCGCGCGGCCTTGGGATCGACAAGCACGGCGCGCGCCCACATCTCGTC
Source organism: Planctomycetota bacterium (assembly GCA_024278415.1). Next base: position 4,955 of record JAJRTI010000078.1, read on the forward strand.
CCGCTTGGCCAGATCGCCCTTCCGCCGATAGATGGCCCCCATGAGCACGTACGCGGCGCCCGCTTCGGGATCGCGGCGGACGGCTTCGTCAAGTTGCTCCATGGCCTCGTCGACGCGTCCCGCGAGCAGCAGCCCCTCGGCATCCTCGACCCGGCGTTGGGTCCAGTTCGGATCCAGGCGCAGCGACGCCTCCCATGCCTCTTCGTCCCAAGCCGCGCCGGGAGTGGCCACGTCCAGGGCCGCGATCTTCCGCAGCCGAAGGGCGGGGCGCAGGTCCGTCCATACGCCGAAGCCGCCGGCCGACTGCTTGCGGTACTGGACGCCGCGCCGGGCAAGCGCATCCTCGATTGCCCGGGCATAGATCGAACCGCTCTGATACACGAACGCGTAGCGCTCCGCCCGATCGACGGCGTCCTCATACTCGCGCCAGGCGACGTACCTATGGTAGGCCGTGATGGCGTCCCGCGAGTCGAACATCACATGGGGGCCGATGAAGAAGCTCGTGTAGATGCCCGTAACGCCGTCCCGATTGAGCAGGTCCAACAGCTCCGCGTGCGCGGGCGTCCAGTAGTCGATCTTGTCCCACCCGCGCTTGGGCGACTGAGAGAAGTCCAGTATGCCGGCCAGCCCCGCTGCCGCGACGGCCACCGCCATGCCGATCCGCACAACTCTCATCCGCACGTCAGAGATGGCCAGCGCAATGGCCACGAGTGCGAAGGGGAAGATAGGGATGAGGTATCGCATCTCCTGCGGCGACAGGGCCCAGGAGAAGATGTGCCCGCCCAGGAAGATTAGGAGCAGCGAACGTTTGGCCAAGCGCGGCGGCGGCCCCCCAACCGCGTGCCGCGCCATGGGGCCGGCTTGCCTGGCCGCTAGCCAGCACATGCTGGCCGCGAACGCGGCGTAGTACGTGAGCGACGCGACTGTATGGGGCTGCGCACCCTCGACCGGCGCAGTCTGGCCGAAAATGTACGAGAGCTTCCCAGTGAGCGCCCAAAGCCAGCCGCTATGCGGCGCCGCGCCCGATCGGGCCATCAGAGCGCTGAAGTAGCGCGTCGCGATCTTGCCGCCCATGAGCAACAGTGGCGTGAAGCCCAAGGCAAAGCCCAACGCCGCGGGCAGCACGGTTAGCGGCCGCAGCATCGGCCTGCCGAAGCAGACCCACGCCACCGCGACCGCGGCGATCATGGGGAAGCTGAACGGGCCGTTGATGGCCGCGAGACCAGCCACCAGCCCCAGCGCCGCGCAACGCAAGAAGCCGCCCTTGCGGTCGAAGACGATCTGGCAAGCCAACTCGAACAGCAGGAGGTTGGCGATGATCGTCTGCGAGAAGTAGTACGGCTTCACGTTCCACTTGGCGAACATGGCCGGCGACAGGACCATGAGCAGCGCAGTGATGCCCGCCGCGCGGCGGCTCATGTGGCGAGCGACGATCCAGTACGTGAGCGGCAAAATGGGCAGGGACAGCAGCACGCCCACGCTCTTGAAACACAGGGCGCTGACGCCGAAGACACGGAAGAGCAGCGCGGCGATCCACAAAGGCACGGCCACCCCGGGCTCGTGCGGCTGCAACACCTCGATGTAGCGCCACGGGTCGTACGGCCCCCGGTCGGCCCCGCGCATGTAGCGGACGGACTGCAACGCGCCCCTGGCCTCTTCCGTGTCCAGGCACGATTCGTAGCCGCAGAGCACCGCGACGCGCAAGATCGTCGCGGCCACGATCATGGCCAGCAAGCCGAGACTCGTCGAGCGGGACATGGGCGCCAGCCTATCCGCGGCGCGGGCAGCCGTCAAGGCCGGCCGCAGCGGAGGCATTTGCGCTGTAAGCCTGCATCATGCCGCGGGACCGACCCAGGCCGGTATGGCCCCGGGCACCTGCCCCGCAGGGGCAACGGATATCAGCCCAGGGTTGCGAGCGATTCGCTACCCTGGGCACGAGGATGCGCGAGTCCCACGTTCCCTGAAAGGGAACCGGAAATGCCCGAGGCCCATCTCCTGTCCCGCATGGGCCGCTCTGCCGGTGGCCCCCCCGTGCGTTCCGCGTCCCTTTCAGGGATGTCGTGTGCGTAACGCGCATCGCCCTCCCAAGGTAGCTTCGCAACCTTGGGCTGATATCCGCATCCCCGTTGGGGATGGCCGTATCGAGGCCCAGCATTGCTTCGAAATCGTGCTTAGACTCCATGCCCCGGCCATGGGGTCGAATCAGGCTCCTCGCCTCCAATCCCTGTCGTAACCCCAATGCGCTCGACTGAACGATGTCGGTGCGTCAGGTTTGGCTGTCGCGCAGCCCAACGGACTGCCACCTGGGCCTTGTTCCGCGGTACACTCGTCCAGAGATCCTCAGGCCACGGGCGTGCTGGCGCAGGGCACACGACTTGAGTATCATGTGGCATTCGCTGTGTGGCTTCGCGTGTCGCCGTTGCGCAGCGACAGCCTGAAGCCGAAGACGTTCTGAGCCTCGCGCGGCGAGAACACTGCCCCCGGATCCCTCATGCCCACGGACTCCAAGCGCATCGGCCGGCGGCTGCTCATCCACACTTCGAACGTGTTCGCGTCGCAGATCGTGGCCGGCATCTGCGGCATGCTCCTGCTGGGGGTGATGGGCCGGTACTTCGGTGTGGCGGGCTACGGCCAAGCCACGCTCGCCTTTGCAGTCGTCGGGTTCACGCAGTTGCTCGTGGACTGGCGCGTCGGCGACGCGATCGTGAAGTTCGGCTCGGCCTACCAAGCCGAGGGGCGCAAAGGCTGCACGCTCGCGCTCATCTGGTGGGCGTACGGCTTGACGCTTGTCTTCGGCGCGCTCAACTGGGTGCTCGCCTACTCGATTGCCGGCCTGGTGGGGGAGCGCATCTACGGCAGCGCCGTGGTGGCCACGTACATCCGCATGTACAGCTTTGTGCTCGTGCTGGGGCTCACGTGGGACGTGTCGCAGGCCGTGCTCAAGCTGTTCAGCGACTTCCGCGCGTTCAGCATCATCAAGGGCGCTGAGGGGATCATTACGCTGGCCATGGTCTGGGCCGTGGTAGACCGAGGGTTGGCCGACGTGATGTGGGCGCGGGCCGCGGCGGGGATACTCTTCCCCTTCGTCTACGGCGCACGCGCGCTGTGGCTCATGCACCGGCATTTTGGGGACGTGCGGCCGGAGTCTATTCGGGGCGAGGCGCGGCGTATCGCGCCCTTCTGCTGGCAGACGTTCCTGTCTGGCTGCCTCAAAGCCCTTCACTTGCGCATGGACGTGCTGCTGCTCGGCGCGTTCAAAGGCGAGGCCGCGGTGGGCATCTACAGCGCGGGCAAGGCGGTTGCGGCCCAGCTCCAAGTCTTCTATGGCCCCGCGAACATGGTCGTCTACCCGACGCTCACGGAGCTGGCCGCAAAGCGCGAGTGGGATCTGCTGCGCCGGCTCATCCGCAAGTCGGCCATGTGGATGCTCGCCCTGCTCTGCGCCGCGTCCGCGGGCATGATCGTGGTGCTGCCCCCGATCGTGCAACTCTGGAAGCCCGAGTTCAGCCCCTCGGTGGGGCTCATGGCGATCCTGTGCCTCGCCTACATCATGGACGGGTCTTTGTTCTGGACGCGGCCGGCCGCGCTCGCGCTGCACCGCCCGGGCATCGCGACGCTCAACAGCCTCATCCGCTGCATCATGCTCATCTTGCTCTCGTGCGCGTTGGTACCGGCCTTCGGCGCGCAGGGGCAAGCCTGGACGGTGACCGCGTCGATGGCCGCGAGCGCGGGGACGACCGCCTGGCTGATCATGCGGCAACTCAGACGGGAGATGGAGGCGGCCTAAGGGAGGGATCGGGCGCGGCTGTGGCGCGTCACTCAGCTTCGGGCGAAGTGGCCGGCGGCTCCTGGGCGGAGTCCCACTTGATCTCATATCGAATCCACCGCTTGAGCATCCACCGCACACCGAGCAGATCCCACAGCCCTTCCTTGAGCCGGCCCCAGTTGCCGTATTTGGACACGCCCAAGGCACGCGGGTGGTGGCGCACCGGCACCTCCGTGCACCGCGCGCCCTGAGCCTTGAGCAGCGTCGGCAGGAAGCGGTGCATGTTCTTGACAATCGGCAGCGGCGCCACGAACTCGCGGCGCATGGCCCGAAGCGAACAGCCCACGTCGGTCACGCTGTCCCGGGTCAGCCAGTTGCGGACGCCATTGCCCAAGCGAGAAGCGATCTTGCGCGCCAACGAATCCTGGCGTCCCTGCCGAATGCCGGATACCACGTCGTAATCGCCCAAGCGCTCCAGCAGCTTTGGGATATCCTCTGGGTCGTTCTGGAGGTCCGCGTCGATGGTCACGATCACGTCGCCGGACGCGGCCCGGAACCCGGCAAGCCAGCCGGCGGTCTGGCCACAGTTCGACGCGAACTCCAGCACGCGCAGGCAGGAGAACTGCTGCACCAGTTCACGCAGCACGTGGCCGGTGCGGTCCGTGCTGCCATCGTTGACGATGACGATCTCGTAGTCGTGCCCGGCGCCCGCGAGCACCCCGTCCAGCTTGGGCACGAGCATGGGCAAGCACTCCTCTTCGTTGTACGCCGCGCAGACCAGTGAGATCTTCATGTGGGGCGCGCCATCCGCTAGGGGTTGGTGACCTCCGCACTACACATACAGCTTCTTGTGGAGGACCTCTGTGCGCATTTGCCGCGGAACTCCCACGTCGATACGTGACGGCATCGATACCGTCCTCCCGTGCCCCCCACCCATAGTGGGATGGGCAATGCCAAACCCCAACAACTAGCTTGCACTCGATAGACGCACAAAGCGCCGGAAACGGTCGTACTTGATGTCCTCGTACGTCAGCGACCACGTCTCAAGCCAGCTTGCCCCGACTCGCCGAAACACGTGGACCCGCTCTTTCGAGCACGATAGCTTCAACTCGCCGTTGACGTAACCATCGTCGCTATTGCCTTCAAATCCCGCTTCTTCAAGGCACTTCTTCACATCCGTCTTAGTGGTTGTCATGACCATCGCCTCTGGCTACTACGACTGCAACTATTCCAATAGAAACAACTTATGCTATCTGTCTTCTTCTGTCTCGGCACCATCCCAACTTGCAACCATACCGTGACAAGCGAGGATGGCTTCGCTCTCCTAGTTGCATTAATAGCTTACCAAGGTGCCGGAACGAAATCAAGAAAAATTTCCGCAGAAACTTGGGGGGCCACTTCGCACACGTGGCTCATCCGCCGTACGGCAATGTAGCGCTGATTGCCGGCCAATCGGCCGCAAGTTTCGCCCCTTTCTCCCTCTTGCTTGGCGCTCGGCATGCCGAGCGCCAAGCAAGAGGGAGAACAGAAACGGGAGGCATCCCGGCCAGTAGTCGGCAATCACCGCGCTGCTGGGACAAGCCCCGCAGTGGCGTTGGCCCCATTGCCATCGGCAACTCGCCGACTCGACCAGACAAAGCAGCCTAACACCAGTGGCACAACCGGCTACTCAAACCGCATGCGGTCGATCAGCAGCGTGCCCCGACGTTGGTTCGCGTAGAAGCGCAGCACAATATCCCGCGTGTCCTCAGGGTTCTGAAGCTCGCCGGTGTACTTGGCTCGCGTGTGGCGTGTGCGGAACTGCTTGCCCGCCAGGTAGAAGGTGACCCCCTTGGTCCAGCCGTTGGCCGCGATCGTCTTGCTGGGTGTCATGTACCATTCGCCTCGCGGGCCGGTGCGCACTTGCACGTAGAGCGTCGCCGCGCTGGCATGGGTGCTGCACACGTCCATGACCAGCTTCTTCTTGCCACGCAGGTCGAACCGCTTCGTCAGTATGATGGAGATGGGCGCGCGCTTGGCTCTGCTTTCGTGCGAGATGCTCAGCAACTTGTTCTTCCCGCTCACCGTCGACGGGTGGGCAACGATGACTCGCGTGGTCTTGGACGAGCCATAAGGCGCCCAGGCCGGGTCGGCCTCAAGGCCATCGGACCCGGCTGTGGGTACCTCGGTCACGTAGTACGGATGGTGTTCGGCCGCGCCCCAGTTGCCGGCGCCGTCTTGCGCGCGCAGGTGCAGGTACCACAGCCCGGGCGAGCCGATGATCGGCAGAGGCGGATAAGCTTCCTTCGAGTCCACGGTCGTGTCCGGCACGGTCCACGGCTTCTGGTCCATGACGTAGCTCACGCCCGCGATCCCCGTGGCGTCCTTGGCCTGCCAGAGGAACCGGGGCGCGGCCGGCGCGGGGCCGGTAATGCAGAAGTTGTCCAGGTAGTAAGTCGTGCCTTGGGGGTTCTGGTTGGGCATGCCGCCGGCAAACGCGATGTAGGTGATGCGCGGGGGCGTGCCCTTGGGAGTATAGGGCGCCACAAGGTCGTGCAGATTAATCGACGCATGCCGCCACGTGCCGTCCGCCACGATACCTGGGAACTCGCCCAGCGGAGCGTAACGGCCCATCGCGGTCATGCGCACGGAGCGCCACTGGCCGTTGAGGTAGAGGATCATCTGAAGGCGGAGTCCCTTGGGGAACTTGTAGTCAAACGTCAGGATGGGATCCTTGGTCGTGTAGAAGTTGCGCCGGTACGCGTAGACCCAGAACGTGCCGCGGCCGATCTTCTCCGCCTTGAGGCACCAGTCCCGGCGCTCCGGGTCGAAGTAGCGCTCCACGCTCACGCGGCCGGAGCCCCGGAAGTAGCCGATGCTCGACGTGAAGTTGTAGAACACTTGCGGCGCGCGGCTGTAGCACGAGAGGATCGGCCGCGCCGGGCCTTGCTTGTCCTTCGCATAGTCAAGCCGCCAGGTCCACGACGTCGCGGGGGTAGAGTTGCCGGCGAAGTCTTTCACCATGTCCAGGCTCACAGTCATGGGCGACTTGTCGGGGATCGGCGCGCGCATGGCGCTCTGCGCGGCGACCCAGTTCCACGAAAGCACCCCCTGCTTGGGGTTGTAGCGGGTGTGGGTAGAGGTGAGCTTGTAGGACTTGCCGTTGAGCTGCATGCGGAAGCCGCTCGGATCGACTCCGCTGCCGGCATCGTCCAGTTGGACCGTGATCTCGTCTGCCGCGGCCAGGGCCTTGGGTCCAGGCGAGGTCTTGACCACGCGCGGCGGCGAGTTGTCGACGATGAAATGGTAGTGGTCGGCCGGGCCCCAGTTGCCGGCGTTGTCCTTGGCCGCGAGGTGGAGGTATTGGCTGCCTTCCGGCACGTTGGCGAACGTGACGGCCGGGCTCGTGCTGTCGACCTTCTTGTCCGGCATGTCGTCGGGTTTGGCGCTCCACTTGTAGCTATACCCAGCCACGCCGCTCAGGTCGCGTGAGGCGAGGGTCATTTTGATGCCCGACGACCCGCCGAGCACGGACGAGATGCGGAAGTTGTCGAGGTGGAAGAACACGCCCGGCGGGTTGCCGCAGTGGCCCGTGTCGGCGAACAGCAGGCGGCGCACCTCGTAGAGCTTCGGCGTGTAGTTCTCGGTCGCGGTGTCGAGCATGTGCTTCAGGTTGAATGCGGCGTGGCGCCACTTGCCGTCCGTGGCCATGCCGGGCACGACCCCGATCTGCGTGTAGCCCGTGTCGTTGTCCGTGAACTTCACGACCGTGTGCATGGAGCCGGTGAGATAGAGATCGGCCCGCGCGGATCCGTCGGTCTTGTAGTCGAACGACACGAGCGGGTAGCGGCCGGCGTTGAACGCTCCATTGTGGATCAGTGCGCTGAACGAGCCGCCCACGATCTGGTTCACGAGCTTGAGGCTTGCCTCGCCGGAAGCCGCGGTGGACGTGTCTCGCACGAGGTCCGCGTAGCCGGCGCCGTACACCGACCACGCCGAACTGGACTCGAAGTCTTGGTCGACCAGGCACTTGTCAGTCGTGACGCGCGAGGGCGGCTCGTTGTCGCTGGCGAAGTCCATGACGTAGTGCCATTGCTGCGCGGCCGCGCGCAGGCGCACGGGAGCGACGCTCGCGCCCCGGGGCAGGGAGTCCAGCGGGGTGACGGCCAGCGAACTCCTGTAGCGGAGCGCCATGTCTACTTGGGCTCCGTTGGCGAAGCTCTGGCCGGTGCGGTTGAGCCGCAGCGTGAGCACCTTCTTCGCCGGATCGTATTGGTACGTGTATTCATCGAACGGCACGGCACGGCCGGCGAGCGTGAGTTGCGTCTCGGGCAGCTCCAGCTCGGCCGGCACGTTGCGCGCGAACTCGACTCGGATCGGCCCGCCGCCCCAGCGCGCGCCAGGTGGGGGCGTGATGCGCGTGATGCGAAGCGGCGCGCTCACGAAGACGGGGTAGTGCACCGTGCGCGACCATTTGCCAGCCGCGTCCCGGCCGCGCACGTGGAAGTACGACAGGCCCGGCTTGAGCTTGTCGAACACCTTGAGCGTTTCTGTGGTTGGCGCGGTGTCCGGAGGCGTGGTGTTGGGCGTTTGGTCGATGCAGAACGCGTAGTGCGTGAACGCACGGCCCGCGGTGGGCCGCCACTCGAACACACCGCCGCTGGGCCCCCAACTGATGAGCGAAAGGTTGTCGATCCAATACGTCGCGCCGGTCTTGTTGCCGCCGAGGCCGGCGTTCAGGTAGCCCTCGTGGAAATTGCCGACAAACATGCGTTGGAGCACGAATTCGCGCCGGCTGGGTTCGAGTTCGCGCAGCGCGCCCGCGATGTCGATGCGCGCGTGGCGCCACTTCCCATCGGCCTTGGCGTCGGGCACGGCCGCGATGCGGCGCACGTTCTCAGAGCTTTCACCCAGGCCGCTCAGTCGCACGAAGTAGAGCCGCTCGCGGTCGCCTTCGAGCTGGAAGTACAGGTTCACCAGTGCGCCGGGGCTGAGCTTGTAGTCGAATTCGAGAGCTTGCGTGCCCGCGAGGTCCATGCGCTGCACCGGGATCTCAGCCCCCGCGTCGCCGCCGGGGTAGGCGTTGCTCAGCTTCAGGCAGTGGCCCTTGCCGTCCGCGCGCTTCTGCCAGGTCAGCACCGCGCCCTGGTCCACGTGCGCCTCACGCCAGCCTTGGAGGCCGGTCTCGAAGTTGTACACCAGGCTGGGGTGCGTGAGAGACACGACGCGGATGGGGTCGTCGGCCGGGGCTTCGGCCGGGGCCGGCGCCGGCCCCTGGGCCAGCCGCGCCGCGCCGCGCGCCCGGCGGCTGTAGGAGAGCTTCATGCGCGCGACGACGATGCTGCTGTCTTGAGTCCACAACGCGACCTGGCCGCCCTGGAGCGGCTTGGGGTCTGTATACGACAGCACGGGCACGTCGTCGAAGGCCATGTCGATCGTGCCCCCGCGCTTGCGGAGCTTGACGAAGTACCACGCGCCGTGGATGGGGCGTCCGCCTGGATCCCACTCGACGGGGATCACCCGCGCGGACGGTCTGTGGTCGCGCGTGCGCGGGATAAACTCGCGGTCCGTCTTAGCCACAACGCGGCCGAGCTTGTAGAGCCGCGTCCAACGCTCGCTCCAGAGCTTGTCCCAGCCTTGCAAGACGAAGTTGTAACCGGTCCACAGATCCCGGCCGTCGGTGCAGAAGGCGAGGTTGATGTCGCCGATGCGCGGGTAGCTTGTGCGGCCTCCCTTCTTCAGATCGCCTTGGCGCATGCGCATGCCCACGTAGCATTCAATGGTGAAGTCGCCAGAGAGGCCGTACTTGTTCCACAGCGCGGCCAAGCCCCGGCTGCGGCCGTTCATGAACGACCACCGCGGGTCGCAGGCGAAGCGGTTGGTCACCTTCCACTCGCCGACCTTCACCCAATCCCGCGGCGCGCGCTCGAACAGGTAGTCGAGCACGTGGTCGCGCTTCATATTGACGAAATTCAGGTCGATGTCTTTGTCTGCGATCATGGCCACGTTGCGCCCGGGCAAGGGCGCGGGATCGCAGTAGCTGAGGATCTCCTTGTTCCCGGCCTCGACCCACACGTAATGGCCTTCTCGATGCACCACCACGGGGCCGAAGGACTTCGGCGGCGTCTGCGTCGCAACCGTCACGCGGCCGTTGGTGATCTCCCGCGGCGCGGCCGTGGGCATCATGGGCAGCGTTGTCCTCGCGGCCGACGCCACGACCCTGCCGGCGCGGCGCAACGTGATGCGGAACGCCTTGGTGGTGCGGTCGAACTCGACGTCGACCGCGTAGCCCTTCTCCGTCTTGCCAAACGCATCCTCCGCGAAGCGCAGCGTGAAGGAGCCGGACACCGGCACGCGGCAGCGGAACGCGCCGAAGAAGTCGCCCTTGTGCTCGTAGAAGATCTGCTTGCCCCATGGCTTGCCCGATTTCCACGCCCAGCGCCTCGAGGCCCAGCCTTGCATGTAGGGGTCGCCCTCGAAGATGTCGTTGCTCGTCTCCTTCTCCCAGTCCGTATCGCGCGCTTCGAACAGCATGAGCCGGCTGAACGCGGCCTGCCCTGTGCCGAACGCGCCCAGGCCCACGCGGCCCGCGATGGGGCCGGGGTTCGCCACGCGCAGCGCGAGCACGTCGTTCACGTATACGCGCAGCGCGTTCTCCATGGTGGTGTCGACTGCGATCGTGTACGGGGCAGTTGCTCCAGCCACCGGCCCGCCCGTGAAAGCCTGTGCCTTGCCCTGCACGAACCGCACGGCCTGCGCGCGCTGGGTCTTGCGGTCCACTAACGCGACCCAATAGTCTCGGGGGCTCTGGTAGCCGAACACCAGCCCGGCATTACCGCCGAGCCGGCTCGTGTCGACGTCGGCTCGGATCTGCGCCGCCTCCCACGAGGGCTCGCCCATCAGCAACAGGCCGGCTTGCTTGGGCGTGAGGCCGCTCGCGGTGATGGCCGCGGAGCCGCCGCGCTCGGACGCCGCCCACGCGCCGTGCTTCTCCCGCACAGCCTTGGCCAGAGAACGAGCCGTTCGGAACTCGATCGTGGCGACCGGCTCGACCGCGACGTCGTCGTAAATCGCCGCGCGCGCGCCCCGCGCATACAGGCCGATCTTGCCGCCCGCGGCGTGCGGATCAGTCACGTCGAAGAGGCGCGTGCCGTCGATGAACGCTTCGATCCGGCCGCGCACGCTCTTGACACGCAAGTAGTACCAGTTGTTGCGCCGGCCCTCGACGTACGCGGTGCCGAGCACGGCCGCCTTCCCGCCGCGCACGCGCAGGAGCTGCACGCGGCCAGCCGCGATCTGCTCGGTGTCCAGGCGCCATCGGAGCAGGTGGTACGCCTGGGCGTTCTGGTAGTCGAACACCAACCCCATCTCTCCCCCCAGCGTCTTGGCCGACACGCCAAAGTCGTAGTCATCCCAAAAGCGATAGCCGTTGACGATGATGCCTCCGTCCGGGCTGAGGCCCGAAAGCGAGAAAGGGTTCACGCTACGCTCGGCCTCCGGCGTGTGGCCGTCCCGGATGCGGGCGTCGGGGTTGCGGAACACGTCCTCGATCACCGAGTGCATACTCCAGTCGCCCGAGACTGCGGTCCAAGAGCCGAGAGCCTTGGTCTCGTCCTCGGTCACCATGAAGCTGTCTTCGAAAAAGATAGGCGCCACGGGCTGATAGTGCACTCGCGCGGCCCGCGCGCCCTTGTCCGTGCGCAGGCAAACCACGCCCTTGGCATGGCTCGCATCGAGAGCGGACAGCACCAGTCGGCCGTCCCACACGACCGAGATGAAGCGGGAGCGGCGTTTGACGAGGATCGAGTGTGAAGCAGCCTTCGAGGCCGGCAGCGAAACGCTATCGAGCCGCCGGGCCTTGCCGGCTTGGACCGCATCGAGGGTGAGTGTCCACTTGCCCACGCGCAGGCGGTAGTGGTCCTTGGGCCCTGTGGCGGCGATGAGCACGTCGAGCGCATCCGGTTGGGCCAAGTCGGCGCCGGACACGGTGAGGCTCGCGTCGTACTGGTCGCGGGTGGCTCGTGTGAGTGCTTGGAACTGGCCGCCGTAGAGTGCGAGCGTTTTGGCCGCGGCCGGCGTCGGCGCCGCGAGCGCGGCGAGCAGGGGCGTCATCCATATGGCATTGCGGAGTGGCATGGTGTTGCGGGATCGCCTCCAAGGTTTGTGGGGTTTGTAATGGCTATTCCGCGTGTGCATCCAGGCCCCATCCCCCATCCATGGTCCCAGGAAGCGCACGCTCAAACTCAACCATTATAGCACAGGGCCCAAATGGCTTGACAGGGGGGGCGCTTGGCCGGCCGGCGATGCCAACGCCGGCCTCCGCTCCGCGCCCTTGAAGTTCGTCGAAGCCCGCGAGGAGGAGCGACGCGCGCTCACGGCCCCCAAGTTGGGGCAGTGCATTGGGGATCACGGCGCCCGCCTGGCCGCGTACGACGTGCGCTCGCAGAAGGACTGAAGCTCACGAACTTGGTAGATTATCATCCTCTGTCTTCGTGTGCCCGCGTGCCTTTGTGTCTTGGTGGCCTCCGAGCTTAACGCCTTCACCCCCCCCATGAAACTCAAACTCATCGCCTGCGAAGTGATGTTCCGCGAAATCTGTGCGCTCGCCGCGGAGTGCAAGAACATCGTCGACTTGGAGTTCCTCCCCAAGGGCCTGCACGACATCGAGAGCAAGGAGATGGCCAGCCGACTCCAGGCCAGCATCGACGCGTCCGAAGGCAACGACTACGAGGCCGGGCTCCTCGCGTACGCGCTCTGCAACAACGGCGTCGTGGGGTTGGCGCCGCGGTCATGCACGCTCGTGATCCCCAAGGCCCACGACTGCATCACGTTGCTCCTGGGCTCGCGGGCGCGCTATCAGCAGTACTTCGACGAGCACCCTGGCACGTGTTTCCGCAGCCCGGGGTGGATGGAGCGCGACTTCGCCAACGTGGAGGGATCGATCTACGAGCAGCTTGGCCTCACGCAGGAGTGGCGCGAGATGGTCGAGAAGTACGGCGAGGACAATGCAAAGTACATCGTGGAGACCATGGGCGGCTGGAAGCAACACTACACGCACCTGCTCTACATCGACACCGGCGTGGCGCAGCGCCTGGGCCACGAGGACGAAGCGCGCAAGGAGGCCGAGGAGAACGGGTGGACGTTCGAGCGCATGGAGGGCGACGTGGGCCTGCTGCGCCGGTTGCTCGAAGGGGAGTGGCGCGGCGATGAGTTCCTGGTCGTGGAGCCGGGCCAGCAGATCGCGGCGAGCAACAATGCCGCGGTGATGTGTTCGGTCGCCTGCGCCGGGTGTGGCGGGCTGAGCCTTACCCAAGGCTGCAAGCTTCGCTCGCAAACCCTGGGCTGATCTCCGGAATCCCGTTGGGATTCCCGCCTGCGCCGTGAGCCTGCTCTTCGCCCACATTTCCGTCCTCTCATTGACGCGCCGAATCTGGCGAGCGCGCGTTCGTAGTGCGACCCGTCAGGGTCGCCTCCGTCGGGGCAATCACAGCGTCTGGCGGAGAGGCCCTGACGGGCCTCACTACAAACAGCCATCGGCCGCCTCTCAGTTGCCGAACTCACGACTTAGATCGGGCCCGACACGATCGCCCAAAGACGGAATGTCGAGCCTTGCGGTGCGCTCAAGAATGTGGGTAAAGAGCAGGCCCTGAGCCCAGGGCTACCCACCCAACTGCACGATCCGCTTCGTCTCGTACGACTCCCGCGCGGCCTCGCAGAGCTGCACGATCTGCTTGCCCTCTTCGAGCGTGGACATGGGGGGCTTGTCCCCGCGCATGGCCGCGAGGAAGTGCTCGGCCTGCCACACGAAGTAGTCGTCGCGCTCAGCCTCCGGCATGGGGATGGTCTGCCACCCCTCGTCGTCGTTGTGGAAGACCTGCAACTCCGGCCGCGCGCCGGCTTGGGTGAGCTTGCCGCCGAGGCGCAGCGTGCCCTCGCTGCCCACGTACTCTTGGAGGATCGCATAATCCTTCTGAAAGAGGTTTTGCTGGAGCTGCACCATGGGCCCATCCGCGCCGAAGCGCATGAGCATGAGCGCCGCGTCCTCGGTCTCGATCTCCATGTCGCTCAGGTGGCCGTGGAAGCCCGCCAACTCCGTGGGCATGCCGAAGCACCACTGGAGGAAGTTGAGCGAGTGGCTGCACGCGTCGTTGATCGCGCCCCCGCCCATCTCCTTGCTCGCGAAGTAGGTGCTCTTGTAGTCGGGCCGGAACTTGGCGAACTGCTGCCCCGACTTGAACGTGACGAGCTTCACGTCGCCGATGAGTCCCTCATGCAGCAGGCCGCGGATCTTCGCATAGCCCGGCATGTGCCGAAACACGAACGCCACGCCGGCCGCGACGCCCTTCTCGCGGGCCAGCGCGATCAACTCGTCAAGCCCGTCGAGCGTGTTCGACAGCGGCTTCTCGCAGAGCACGTGGCAGCCGGCCTCGACCGCGCGCAGACACATGCCTACGTGCAGGTTCGGCGGCGTACACACGACGACCGCGTCGAACGCGGCCAAGTCGGCCGCGCCGAAGTCGCGGCACGCTTCGTCGATGTCGTACGTCTCCTGGAGGAACGCCATGCGCTCCTCGCGCGGCTCGCACATGGAGACTTTGGCTTGGCCGGTGCGCAGGAAGCACCGCAAGTGGCGCTCGCCGATCGAGCCGCCGCCGATGATGAGGACGCGGGGGAGGGGCATAGGAACTTCCAGGGGGCTAGCAGCCCATCAAAAGGCGTATGGGCGTGGCGTATGACCAATGACCAATGACCAATGACCAATGACCAATGAC
>JAJRTI010000852.1 GCA_024278415.1 Planctomycetota bacterium
GCACCTGACCGCGCGGCGCGACCACCCGTCATCGCGGCAAGCCGGCGGTGTTTCGGTGGATGATTCCATGGAGCGGCAACGCGTGGACTGGGGAGGCGCGGGGCGTGAAGCGTGAAGCGTAAAGGGTAAAGCGTAAAGCGTAAAGCGTAAAGCGTAAAGCGTAAAGCGTAAAGCGTAAAGCGTAAAGGTGGACGCCACGCAATGCGGAATACGCGACATGTGATGCTACTGCGTATTCCGTATTGCGTAAGAATGAACCGCAGCGCAGCTCCGCTTACGCTTTACGCTTTACGCTTTACGTCATTACGCTTTAGCCCGGCTTCCTCGCGACACAATAGACCGACAATCCGAAAGGCAACGGCACGACTCGGCCAAACGCGGCTTCCGCTTTGAGGAAGCCGGCGATAAGGCCGTTGACCCAACCTGGGAACTGTGCGAGGTCGGATTCATAGCCCTTGTTTCGCCGGGGCAGCAGGCCTTCGAGCCGTCGCAAGAGGAACGCGGCGGGCAGCATGCTCATCTGGTAGTAGCCCGCCTTGACGGGCTCGAAGCCGGCCTCGCACACGCGGCCGAGGAGCGAACGTTTCGTATAGCGCCGTCCGGTGTGCATGTACTCGTCGTGCCGGCTCGAACGCACAAAGTTGAACGCGGGATCGGTCGTGACGAACATGCCGCCGGGCTTGCACACGCGCCACGCCTCGCGCATCGCGGCCAAGTCGTCGGTCACCCCGCGATGGTACAAAACAGCGAGGCACATGACGTGGTCGAACGCTTCGTCGCCGAACGGGAGCGCCATCGCGCTCGCTTGCGCGAGCCTGGCCTGATCTCGGTGCTTGGCGCGGGACACTCCGTCCCAACAGAAATCGAGAGCGAA
This sequence comes from Planctomycetota bacterium, assembly GCA_024278415.1. Next base: position 875 of record JAJRTI010000852.1, read on the forward strand.
GACCTTGCCCTTGGGTGTGAGCAGACGCAGGTTGCCCCCGGTGCCGCAGCCGACCATAAGGATCTTCTGATCCTCGCCGGCGGGAACGTGTTGGTCGATCACCGGCCCAATAGCCGCGCGCCGGCCCACGAACCACCAATGGCGGTCCTCGAGCCGGAACATCTCTTCGTAGGCTTCAGGCTTCAGTTGAGAACTCCTACTGGCCCTCATACACAATCGTGGCCGTTGTCGACTTCACAACCCGGGGGGAGCGGTAGCCGCATGCGCCAGCATGCGGGCTCTGTCGAGTTGGATGTCTTTCTGCGTGTGTCCCGCAGCCTGGCGGCTGCGGCTAGGATCGGCCGCGGCCTCGGGCCGCAATCAGAACAGAAGCACGAGCTAGATGCCCGCGAGCGCCAAGAACCCCCTGAACTGTCCCGCGGCCATGTCCCACGTGCGGATCTGAGTGAGCCGGCGCAGCATGTAGCTGGGGCGGAGGTAGAAGCGCCGGAACGCGGTGTCCAGCACCTCTCGGTATCGCTCCGGCGTGAACGCGGGAGGCACGTACAGCATCGCGGCGTGGTCGAGGATGCTGCACGCTTGATCGAAGTCGAACTCGTATCCTTGGGCGACGAGTTCGTCGTACAGCTCCGTGCCGGGGAACGGGGTAAACTTGTTGAAGTGCGCGTAGTCCAGCTTCATTTCGAGTGCGAAGCGCACGGTGTTTTCGAACGTCTCTTCGGTCTCGGTCGGCGTGCCCACGATGAAGTCCCCGCGCACGCCCAGGCCGGCTTCCTGTGCCCAGTGCACGGCCTGGCGGTTTCGCTCGACCGTTGTGCCCTTCTTGAGCGCCTGGAGGATGGAGTCGTTGCCCGACTCCAAGCCGTAGAGCACCTGCCAGCAGCCGGCCTCGCGCATGGCGGAGAGCAGCTCCGGGTTCACGGAGGTGACGCGCGTCAAGCACGTCCACGGCACGCGCTTGGGCAAGGCCGCCATGCGCTCGCAGATCTCGAACGCGCGCTTGCGCTGGAGCGTGAAGGTGTCGTCGAAGAAACGAATCTCGCGGGCGCCGTGTTTCTCGATCAGCTCCTGCACCTCGCCCATGACGTTGTCTACGCTGTGTGCGCGGAAGGAGCAGCCGAAGATCGCACGGTCGCAGAACGTGCACCGCGCGGGGCAGCCGCGGCTGGTCATGAGCACGCCGAGCGGCAGGCGTTGATACGACGCGGGCGTGGGGTGGTAGTCGCTCAACGCCGGCAGCAGGTCGCGCGCGGGGTAAGGGAGAGAATCCAAGTCCTCGATCATCTCCCGCGGCGGCGTGAGAAACGGCTCGCCGTCGCCGAGCAGGGCCAATCCGGCGATGCCGCTCAAGTCCGCGTTCGGATCGCTGTTCCACGCCGCGAGCAACTCGATGAACGTGGCTTCGCCTTCACCGATGACGCCCGCGTCGAACGCGGCGTGCGACAGGGTCTCCTTGGGCGCCGCGGTCACGTGCGCTCCGCCGATCACGAACTTGGCGTTGGGCGCGGCCTCGCGCAGCGCTTTGGCCGCGTCCCGCGCGGCGAGCCATGAGGGCGTGGTGTACGTGAGGCCGATCACTTGTGGCCCGAACTCCGCGGCCCGTGAGCAAAGCTCGGCAAGCGTGATGCCGAGCGAGCAATCTACCAGGTCCACCTCGTGGCCTTCGTCCCGCGCAACCGCGGCCAGATACGCAAGCCCAAGCGGAGCGATGGTGTTGAGCACATACTTCATGCTCTTGGTGCCGCCCACGGCCAGGGCCTCGTCGAACGGCGGGTTGATGAGCATTACCTTCACGGCCGCACCTCTTTGATCTGCGCCGCGACGTACTCGATCTCTTGCTCGGTGAGTTTCGACGACGACGGCAAATACAGCCCGCGGCGGCACAAGTCTTCCGCCACCGGGTAGCGCTGTGCCTCATACTGGCGGAAATAGATCGGCTGGCAGTGGATCGGCACGAAGAACGTGCGCGTCTCCACGCCCCGCGCCGCGAGCGCGTTGCGCAACTCGTCGCGCGTCATGCCGAAATCGTCCTCCACCACGAGGCCGTACATCCAATACACGTTCTTGAGCCCCGGAGGGCTTGGCGGCAGGCGCAAGCCCGCCACGTCGCCGAGCCGCGCGTTGTACTGTTGCGCGTGTCGGATGCGCGCGTCCACCAACTCGTCGAAGATCTCGACCTGCGCGAGGCCGATCGCGGCCTGCACGTTGGTCATGCGGTAGTTGAACCCGACGTACTGGTGCCAGAAGTGGCGCACCTCGCTGAACGCGTGGTCCCGCATGTTCCGAGCGATCAGGGCGATCTCTTCGTTGTCGGTCACCACCATGCCGCCCTCGCCGGTGGAGATGATCTTGTTGCCGTAGAAGCTGAACGTCGCGCAGTCGCTGAGCCCGCCCGTGCGCCGGCCATGGTACTCGGCTCCGTGCGACTCGGCCGCGTCCTCGACGACGTAGAGCCCATGCTCCTTGGCAATCGCTTGGATGGGGTCCATGTCGCACGGCAGGCCGTACGTGTGCATGACCACAATGGCCTTGGTGCGTGGGGTGATTTTCGCCGCGACTTGCGCGGGGGCCATGTTCCACGTGTCGGCCAGGGAGTCCACCAACACGGGGGTGGCGCCGCAGTAGGTGACCGCATTGGCGGTGGCGATCATGGTGAACGTGGGGACGATCACTTCGTCTCCGGGGCCGATGCCCAGCGTGGCGAGCGCGAGGTGCAGTGCGGTCGTGCCGTTGCTCGTGGCCACGCCGTACTGCACGCCGCACTTGGCCGCGAACGCGGCCTCGAACTGGGTGACGTAGGAGCCGATGGAGGAAATCCAGTTCGTGTCGATGCAGTGGTTGACGTATTGCTTGGTGTTCGGGCCCAGGGTCGGCTCGGACACCGGGATCGCACGATCGAGGCCGGACTCCGCCGGCGGATCTGCGAGCGCCGGCTCCGGGCCTGGGATGATCGCCGCCAGGTCGCCCATGTCGGCCAGGTCGAGTTGGGCTTTTTGGATCACAGGAGGGCTCAAGAGGGTAGGGGGGGGATCCGCACCGATCGGTCTGATCAGACTGATCAGACCGATCAGACCGATCAGACTGATCGGTTAGTGCAGCAGCGCCAGCCTCGCGATGGTCGCCAAGTATCGCCAGCCGCGGCGCACGAAGCCCGCGAGGCTCGTGGCGGTCTTGGACTCGCCTTCGGTGCGCGACACGAACACGTAGGGCAACTCGGCAATGCGAAAGCCCGCCCGCCGCGCGCGGTGGAGCAGGTCGATGCAATACTCGCCGTAGTCGCCGCGCAAATCAATCTTGTCCAGCACCTCGCGGCGGCAGCACACGTAGCCGGTCGTGTAGTCGGTCACTTGGTTGCCGAGGCAGGTGCGTGCGAGGCGGTTGATAACGTTGCTCATGCCGACCGCAAGGCGTTCGCGCCGCGCGTCGCGGCCGCCGGGCACGTAGCGCGACGCGGCGCCAATGCCGCGTTGGGCCGCGTCCATGAGCGCTGGGAGCAGCGCCGGCGGCTGGGACATGTCGCTGTCCATCCACGCGACGAACCGGCCGCGGCTTGCCGCTATGCCGTCGCGGAACGCGCTCGTGAGACCGCGTTGGCCCATGCGCCGGATCAGCCGCACGCGTGAATCCAGGGCCGCCTTCTCGGCCACCACCTCCCACGTGCGATCCGGGGAGTCGTCGTCCACCACGATCACTTCCGTCGGCACGTGCGACGCGGCCAGCACCGCGTCGATCAGCGGGCCGATGTTGTCACGTTCGTTGAAGGTGGGCAGAATGACCGAGAGAGAGCACATAGGCTGGAGAGGCAAGAGGGGCCCGGAGGATCAATGCGCCGGCGCATGACAGGCAAGTCCCCACGAGGTCCCCCAAAGCAGTCGGACGACAGATTATAGCCACGCGAACAGGGGCGAGTCAATTCCGGGTCCGGGGGCACGAAGTCGGACGCTTCGCGTCCTTGGTTCATGTCCCCGCTCACCCCGCCCATCGCCGGCCCTCGTCGAGCATGATGAGGTAGTTCTCGACCGGCACGTAGTTGGCCACGCTGTTGCCGCTGCCCAGGCAGTACCCGCCGCCGGGGATGCACACGTCGAGCGTCTCGCGCACGCGTTGCCGAATCTGCTCCTCGCTCGCGCGGCACAGGAAGTCCACGTCGATGCCGCCGAGCAGCGCGATGCGCTGGCCGATCGTGGGCTTGAGTTCGCGCACGTCCTCGATCGTGTCCTCGAACGAGTGCTTCGCGTCGATGCCCACGTCGTCGATGAGGTCGTCCATGACCTCGGCCAGATTGCCGCACGAGTGCAAGAGGTACGGCCGGCCGCTGTCGTGCGCGATCTGCGCCATGAGCTTGTGGCCGGGGAACACGAACTCGCGCAAGTCGTCGGGGCCGATGAGCGGCCCGGTCTTGAAGCCCATGTCGTCGCTGCCCCAGATGATCTTCACGCGGTCGAACTCGACCAGGCGCCTGACCACGGCTTCGTAGATGCTCACGAGCCGGTCCGCGATGGCCTGGACCAAGTCGCGTTGGTCGTAGAGCGCGTAGCAGAGCGTCTCGTAGCCCATGAGCCAGTTGAGGTACTCGGCGAAGTGGGCGAAGCCGCCGCTGCCGATAATGCACATGTCGTCGGGCAGGTTCTTCTCGAACCATTCGAGCGACTGGGTCGTGGCTTGCGCGGGGTCCGGCCACGGGTACGCCTCGAACTCGTCCCAGTTGGTGATGGGGCCCGTGTGCTCGTCGATGTAGGCACGGCCGGCCTCGCGCTTGAGGCCCGCCGTGTCCTCGGCCAGCATGCGCTTCACGGGCCACACCAAACCCTCGACGCCGAAGCGTATGAAGTCATACCCCAAGAAGCGCTGGAGCCGCACTTACCGCTTCAGATCGAACGCGGGATCGTCCGCGTCCAGCCCGTCGAGCAGGCGGAAGCGCTCCGCAATCGCGTCTTGGATCTCGCGGTCGAGGAACAGTTCGATGAAGTAGACGCGGTTGGGCGTGCCCTCGCGCATGATGCACTTCATGAAGCCCTCCCAGTCGGGAGTCACGGGCGTAGAGAGGAGGTCGGCCATGGTGTGTCTGTCCTGAAGCAGGGCGGTGGGGCTGTCACGGCTGGCTTGTTGGCGATATGCTACCACATGGCCGAGCTTTGGCGATAGCCATCCGTCATGGAGTGCGCCGGCTTGACGGCGCTTTTGCCTGGAGGCGCGTCGGGCGCATGGACATGCAATTCGTTGCCCTCCCAGGCAGAGCGAGTGGCAACGAATCTGTAGAACGCGACGAATCCCGCGCCCGGCCAAGCCTGCCCTCCGCATCCGTGGGGCCGCCCTGCCATCCGTGGGACGCATTCCGAACGGGTCGCTTCGGATGCGTGAACGATGGCGCAAAGAACGGCAGGTCCGGGTTGTCTTCTTGTCACACCTGCTTGCGATCGAAAGCGCCGTCAAGCCGGCGCACTCCAGAAGCGAAAAAGCGCCGTCAAGCCGGCGCACTCCAGAAGCGGAAAAGCGCCGTCAAGCCGGCGCTCGGTAAGTTTGACCCCACTCCGAGTGTTCTGGTATACGTACGGCCCCAAGTATTTTGATGGTATTCCTCGCATTCGGCCTCGGACCGCCTTTGAGTTCCATCCACCACGAACCGCGCGCCGGCGTGCCCATCGTGCTCACGGCCGACCGCATCCTCATGGCGGGCTACCGCGCGCTGTTCGATGGCATGGTGAGCGCGAGCCAGACGACCGTGACGCCGAGCTTCATGATGAAGCACTTCGTCGCGCCGGCGTTGCCAAGCGATGGCGTGCGCGTGCACCAAGCGCCGTTGGGCCTGCGACGTGTCGAGGCGGCTCTTGTGGCAGGGGGATGGGGCGCGGACGATGTCGCACTCGTGCGGCCGGAGGATCTGCACCGCGCGATCGGCCCGGCGACGCGGGTCATCGGCTTGTCCGGCGGCGACCCGACGGGCGTGGGCATGAACAGCAACACGATGGAGGGCATCGTGGGGGGCCGGAACTACCCGTGGCTCTGGTTCACGTGGTTGGCCCGGCGCGTGCAGCGGCTTCGCGCGGCCGCGCGCGGCGCACGCGTGGTTATGGGCGGGGCTGGCGCATGGCAACTCGTCGATACTGCGACGCGCACCGCGCTTGGCATCGACCACGTCGTCCTCGGCTATTGCGAGGCGAACATCGCGGACGTTGTGCGCCGGCTTGCAGATGGCGAGGACATGCCGGCCGTCATCGACGGCGAGGCCGCGGCGGTCGAGTCGGTTCCGCGGGTCCGTGGCGCAACGGTCATGGGCGCGGTGGAAGTGAGCCGCGGGTGCGGACTTGGTTGCCATTTCTGCACCATCGGCCGTTCGCCCATGGTGCATCTGCCTGAGGAGACGATCCTGGCGGACGTGGAGACGAACGCGTCCGCGGGCGTGGGCGCGATAGCGCTCGTCACCGAGGATATGTTCCGCTACGCCGGGAAGGGCATGCAGGTGCAGCCCGATGCGCTGCTTGCGTTGCTCGACAAGATTCGCCGCGTGCCGGGCGTGCGCATGATTCAGACCGACCATGCGAACATCACGTCCGCCGCCCAGTTCAGCGACGCGCAACTGCGCGAGGCCGCGCGGCTGTTCGTGCCCGAAGGCCGGCGCCATGAGTTTATCTGGCTCAACCTGGGCATGGAGACCGCGTCGGGCGCGCTGCTCGCGGCCAACGGCGGCCGGGCCAAGATGGGGCCGTTCGCTCCAGAGGACTGGGGCGACGCGTGCCTCGAACACGTGCGCCGGCTCGCGGCCGCGGGCTTCTTCCCGTTCGTGAGCCTGCTGATGGGCATGCCCGGCGAGACGGAGGACGACGTGCAGCAGTGCATCCGGTGGGTCGAACAAGTGCGCGACGAGCGGCTCGCTGTCTTCCCGTTGTTTTACGCACCCATCGACGGCCAAAGCGAACCGTTCGGCGTGAAGGACATGACGCCCGCGCATTGGAAGCTGTTCCGCATGAGCTACGCGCTCAATTTCAAGTGGCTGCCGATGCTTACGTGGGACAACCAGTCGGCTTCGGGCGTGGCCTGGGCCAAGCGGGCCGCGATCCAAGTCATGGGCCGCGGCCACATGGCCCTTTGGCGCGCGCTGTTCGTGGCGCGCTCAGGCCGGCTGTTCGCTTAGCCATGCCGGGGACGCGATGCGGAAGCCGTCCGCCGTCCGGCGGACGGATCGCATCGTGTCCCCAGACACATGCCCATGCCATATCAAGACAGCATAAAGGGGACGCGACGTCCCCCCCTATGGTCCCCCCCAGGGGGGGGACAGCAGGGAGGGCGCGTATCGCATCATATTCCCATATCTCCCGCGCGTACGCGCTCGCACGCGAGCGCCTGCTCGCGGAGCAGCACGCGGACGGCTACTGGCCGGGGTGGCTGTCGTCGTCCGCGTTGTCAACCGCGACCGCGGTGAGTGCGTTGAGTGGGGTATCCAGGGAGCGGTTCGCCGGACTCATCAACCGCGGGCTCGACTGGCTCGAAGCCGACCAGAACGCGGACGGAGGATGGGGCGACACGCCCGACAGCCCGAGCAACCTGGCCACGACGCTGCTAGTGCGCGCGGCGCTTCGGCTGGGAGAGCGAGAGTTCCCCGGCCAGGCCCAGGCGGACGGATACGTCGCCGCGCACGCAGGGGCCGCGTTCGCAGACTGGGCCCAAGCGCTCGCGGAGATCTACGGCAAGGACCGCACGTTCGCCGTGCCGATTCTGATGAACGTAGCGCTATCGCTGGAGGCCGCGGGGGGGGAGGACGCCGAACTGTGGCGCCGCGTCGCGTCGCTGCCGTTCGAGCTGGCGTGCCTGCCGCATGCCGCGTTTCGCGCGGTGCGGCTGCACGTGGTGAGCTACGCGCTGCCCGCGCTCATTGCGATCGGCCAACTGATCCACGCGCGCCGGCCCACGAGGAATCCCCTGTGGCGCGCGTTGCGCCACGCGGCCATCGGCCCGACGCTGCGCAAGCTTGAGAAGATTCAGCCCGCGAGCGGCGGGTACCTCGAGGCCACGCCGATCACGAGCTTCGTTGCGATGAGCCTCGCGGCTGTAGGCCGGGCGGACCACTCTGTCGCGAAGCGAGCGGTCCAGTTCCTGGTGGACTCTGTGCGCGGCGACGGCAGTTGGCCCATTGACACGAATCTCACGACTTGGGTCACGACGCTGTCCACGATGGCGCTTTCGGCCGGCGGGCATGCGGTGCAAGACAATGGCCGCGCGACCGCGGAGTGGCTGCTGGCGCAGCAACACAGGGTGGTGCACCCCTACACCAACAGCCCGCCGGGCGGCTGGGCGTGGACGGACCTGTCGGGCGGAGTGCCGGATGCCGACGACACGGCCGGCGCGCTGCTCGCGTTGAAGCGGCTCGGGCACGCCCAAGCCGCGGACGCCGCGCGTCCCGCGCTGCGCTGGCTGCTGGGCATCCAAAACGCGGACGGCGGCTGGCCCACGTTCTGCCGTGGCTGGGGCAAGCTGCCGTTCGATCGCAGCGCGCCTGACCTGACCGCACACGCGTTGCGCGCGATTGCGGCCTGGCGCGGCGTGCTCGGCCGCGGCCGGCCGGAACGCGCGATTGCGCGGGGCTTGGAGTATTTGTGCGGCGCACAGCGAGCGGACGGCGCCTGGATCCCGCTGTGGTTTGGGAACCAGTCCGCGCCCGCGCAGGAGAACCCGGTGTACGGCACGGCCCGAGTCCTCCGCGCGTATGCGGCGCTCGGCCGGAGCGATGCCGCAGAGGCGCAGGCCGGGGTTGGCTACTTGGAGCGGGTGCAGAACGACGATGGCGGGTGGGGCGGCGCGGCCGGCGCACCGAGCACGATGGAGGAGACCGCGGTCGCCGTGGAGGCCTTGGCGACTTGGCCGGAGCGCGAGCCGCTCGCGCATGGAGCGCACTGCCTCGCCGGCCGCGTTTTGGCCGGAGGCCTCGACGAACCTGCGCCCATCGGGCTGTATTTTGCTAAACTGTGGTATTGGGAGCGCCTCTACCCTATAATCTTCAGCGTTGCCGCGTTGGGCCGCATGCTGGGATCCAGAGGCGAGCGGGGCAGTGGCGCGTGAGCCTCTTTCGACTGCTGTAGCCGTGCCCGGCAGGGCACGGGCTCTCGCGGCGCGATGCTCGCACGTGCCCGTTCCAGAGTCGGCCGTACGGTGGCCGGCTTGGGCCTCCCGTTACGCCGCATGAATACACACACATGACGACCACCACGACCACGACCACCACTTACGCGCCGGCTTCAACATCGCCTTTTGCGGCCATGAAGCGAGTGCCCCGTGAGGCGCTCGCTCGGCAGGCGATCCGCGCGGAGGCGCATCGCCGGCTGGCTGGGTTGGGCCGGTGCAAGCCGTTGGGGCAAGCCGACTTGGAGCGGCTGGCGGGGGAGGTGCTGCGCAAGCTCAACCTGAACACGAGCCACCTTGGCTTTGCGATGGTCGAGGTGGCGAACGCCTTCTGGCGCGACCAATTTGCCGCACTGCCGTTCGACCGGCGCGTGCTGCTGCTGCCCCACTGCCTGCGCAGCGCGGCCGACTGCCGAGGCACGTACAGCGCGCTGGGGCTGGACTGCGCCGGCTGCGGCGCGTGCGCGCTGAGCAAGTTGAAGGACGAGGCCGAGTCGCTGGGCTACAACGTGCTTATTGCGGAGGGCACACCGGCCGTGGTGCAAATTGCGCTGAGCGGCCGCGCGGACGGGCTCCTCGGCGTGGCGTGCCTGGACTCACTGGAGAAGGCGTTCGACCGCGTGGCGCAGCTTGGCGTGCCGCACGTCGCGGTGGCGCTGCTGTGCGACGGGTGCACGGGCACGTCGGTCGAGGTGGACATGGTGCGCCATTGGATGCGCCTGCGCGCCAAGCCAGCCGCCGCGCGCACGCGCACCTACTTGCCGTTGCTGCGCAAGGCGCGGGACCTCCTCGAACCTGAGGAGTTCGACGTGCTGCTCGCGGACGCGGCGGCATCGACGGAGTTGAGCCATGACAACGCGCTGGAGGCGACGGAGGCCATTGGGCTGGACTGGCTGCGCAAGGGCGGCAAACGCTTCCGGCCGTTCGTCACGCTCGCGAGCTACTCCGCGCTCGTGAGCGGCCACGACGCGCTCGAACCGGACGCGGACCTGACGGAGCTGTTCCCCATCTCGGTCAAGCGCGTCGCGTTGGCCATGGAGGTCATGCACAAGGCCTCGCTGGTGCACGACGACGTGGAGGACGACGACGCGTTCCGCTACGGCGAAGAGACCCTGCACCGGCGCTACGGCGTGGCGAACGCGGTCAACATTGGCGACTACTTGATCGGCTTGGGCTACCAACTCGTGTCGTCGATTCAAGACGAACTGGGCGCCGATTGTGCGGCGGACATCCTGCGCCGGCTGTCGGAGGCGCACCTGCGGCTGTGCCGCGGCCAAGGCGCGGAACTCATGCTCTACAACCAGTGCCTGTGCCAACTGGACGCGCTGGAGATCATGCGGATCTACGCGCTCAAGACCGCGCCCGCGTTCGAGGTGTCGCTCTCGGCCGGCATCCGCATGGCCCACGCGGCCCACTTGAGCGACGAGATCGTACGCGCGTTCAGCCGCAGCGTCGGCGTGGCGTACCAGGTGCAGAACGACTTGCAAGACTGGGAGGCCGACGGCAACAACAAGCTGCTGGCCGGCCAAGACGTGCGGTCTGGCCGGCGCACGGTGCTGCTCGCGTTCGCTCTGGACGGCTGCGCCGGCCATGCGAAGAACCGGCTCATCGACTTGGTCGAATCCCAGAGCCACGATCCCGACTCGCTCCAGCAGATGCGCGACCTGTTCGAGGCGACCGGAGCGTTCGGCAAGGCGCGGCAGCTTGTGGACAAATATCGCACGCGCGCCAAAGGCCTGGCCGACGAGGTGGAGCCCGACATCATGGGCGACCTAATGCGATTCATCGCGGACGTGCTGCTCGGCGCGTGACGCGGTGCTCTTCTGAGCGGAACGCGTTTGCGTTCCGACGGACGGAGTAGCCGCAGCCGCCCGCCAGACGGCGGGACGCTCGCTTGAAGGTTCGCGCCGCGCCCCGCATGCTGGCGCATGCGGCTACCGTAACTACCGCGTCTTCCGCGTCTTCGAAATGCGTACACAAAGCGTTCCGAAAGGAGTCAAACGATGAAAACGGCGACAGGGTTGATGTTGGGTGTGGCGCTGATGCTTGCGGCCGGCCCGGCCGCGGCCGATGATTGGCCGCAGTTCCGCGGCCCCAATCGGGACGGCAAGTCGAGTGAGACGGGCTTGCTGAAGCAGTGGCCGGCCAGCGGGCCGAAGAAGCTCTGGACCGCAACGGGCTGCGGCAAGGGCTTCGGCAGCGTGTCGGTGGCCGGCGGCGGGGTCTACACCATGGGCACGATCGGCCAGGACATGTGTGTGATCGCGTTCGACCTGAACGGCAAGAAGAAATGGCAGAAAGCCATTGGCCCGAACTTCGATCGGGCGCGGGCTGGCAAGAGGACCAGCTACCGGGGCTATGCCGGTTCGAGGTCCACGCCCACGTACGATGCCGGCAAGCTCTACGTCGAGACGCCCATGACCGACGTGGCCTGTCTTGACGCGGCAACGGGCGAGATCCTTTGGAGTATTGACATGTACAAGAAGTTTGGGGCTCGGAACAGCATCTGGGCGATGGCCGAGTCTCTGCTCGTGGTGGGCGAGAAGGTTATCCTGCAACCCGCCGGCCCGAATGCCGGCGTCGTGGCCGTCAACAAAGCTGACGGGAGTGTCATCTGGAAGTCGGCGGGCATCGACGACGCGCCGGGGTACGCCTCGCCGGTCGTCGTGGACCACGGCGGCAGGCAACTGCTCCTCATCATGTCCAAGAGCCACGCGGTGGGGCTCGACTTGGCGACCGGCAAAGTGCTCTGGAAGCATTACTATCAGAACAAGTGGTGGGTGAACGCGACGAACCCCATCTACTACCAGGGCTACGTGTTCATTTCGAGCGGCTACGGCCTGGGCTCCGCGCTGCTGAAGCTGAACGACGCGGGCACCAAAGCGACCGGGGTGTGGAGTTCGAAGACGCTTGACGACCACCACGGCGGTGTGGTTCAGGTGGGCGGTTATGTATACGGCTGCGACAGCAACGGCCGCGGCCGGTGGTATTGCATGGACATCATGACGGGCGAAGTGGCTGCGAAGGCCGTCGGGAAGATCGGCAAGGGCTCTTGCGTGTACGCCGACGGCATGCTGTACTGTTACGCGGAAAAGGGCGGCGTGGTCAGCCTTGTGCGGGCGACGCCGGGAGGCCTGCGGGTCGTGAGCCGGTTCGCCATCCCCAACGCAGGCGGCGACAGGCGCGTTTGGGCCCATCCGGCCATCAGCAACGGCGTGCTCTACTTGCGACACCAGAATTCGCTGCACGCGTACGACATCAAGGCTCGCTAAAGGAAGGAGAAGGCCGTGACAGCGATTCATATGCGACGAATGTTTGGGGCTCTCGTGATGGGGGCGCTCGCCGCGTCCACGGCAGGCGCGGCCGCACGCGGGCCGGCCAAGATGCTCACCACCGGCCGCTTCCGCGTCGAATTTCCGGGCATCGAGGAGTTCGCGCCCATCGAAGTCAGGGGGCTGGTGTCGGAATCGGGCTTCGTCGTGTCGAGCCGCAAGCCTGCGCCTGAGCCCGCGCGCGACCTGAAGCCCGTCAAGATCGTGATTGTGCGCCGCGCGCAAAAGCCGGACGCTCTGTGGCAGTGGCGCGTGGCCATCATGAGCGGCAGGCGAGACCATCGTACCGGGCGGATCTACGTTCTGGACGCGGACAACGAGCCGGCGCTTTCGTTCGTGATCCTCAATGCGTTCCCGTACAAGTGGGTGTGGCCAGACTTGAACGCAGTCAAGCCCGAGTTGGCCGTCGAAGAGATCCATCTCATTGCACAGGCGGTCTTGCCGGCCGATACCCCCTTGCCGAAGTCCAAGTCCAATTCGAAGACCAAGGCCAAGGCCTTGCGCCCTGGCAAGCCCATGCTGCGCATGCGCACGGGCCGGTAACTCTTAGCCCCTCGGAGGAATGCTATGCGCCGTCATCGAATTCACGTCGTGATCGCTGGCTTGCTTGCCGTTGCACTGTACAGCATCGTCGACGGTCACGTGGGGGTTACGCCGGCCGCGCCGTCGCAGACCAAAGCCATGACACCCCACTTCGTGGTCGAGTGGGGCGGCTCAGCACAGGGTTTCGTGCTCGTGTCCGGCCTGGACTCGAAGGTGGCGGTGCTGGAGTATCGCAGTGGAATCATGCCCAGCCAGGACGCGGTCAAGATGGCGGGGAAGCCCACGTATGCCAACCTCGTGCTTCGCAACCCCGCGTCCGACATGGCGGAGATGTGGTCGTGGTACAAGCTGTCACTCCAGGGCAAACCTGAGCGCCGGGATGTCACGGTTTCAATCCTCAATACCCAGCACGAGCCAGTGATCTCGTACAAGCTCAAGAACGCCTGGCCCTGCGCGTGGCGGGGCCCCATCCTCACGGGCGACGACAAACAGATCGCGATGGAGGAAGTGGAGATCGCGTATGAGTCGATGCAGCGAGAGGGGGAATAGGGCGGCTCA